>VXSK01000029.1 GCA_009838035.1 Gammaproteobacteria bacterium | reverse complement strand
GACAAGCAGGGACAGCTAGAATCGAGCCAGGATGGCGTCTCCAACGAGGAGGGGGGCAAAGAAAGGGCGGGATCGCTCCGGGACTACTCTTCCTGCGTAAAGCTGCGCAGGCGTTCCGCGTGCGAGGGATGGCGCAGTTTGCGCAACGCCTTGGCCTCGATCTGACGAATACGCTCGCGGGTCACGTCAAACTGCTTGCCGACCTCTTCCAGCGTGTGGTCCGTGTTCATATCGATCCCGAAGCGCATGCGCAGCACCTTGGCCTCGCGCGCCCCCAGCGTCGCCAGCACGTCCCGCATCGTTTCCTCAAGCCCGCGCGTGGTCGCCACGTCCATCGGCGAAGTCGCGTTCTGGTCCTCGATGAAATCGCCGAGGTGCGAATCTTCGTCTTCGCTCAAGGGTGTTTCCAGCGAAATCGGCTGCTTGGCGATCTTCTGCACCTTGCGCACCTTTTCCTCGGGCATCTCCATGCGCTGCGCCAGCTCCTCCGGCGTGGGATCGCGGCCCATTTCCTGCTGCATCTGCCGGGAAATGCGGTTCAGCTTGTTGATCGTCTCGATCATGTGGACCGGCACCCGGATCGTGCGCGCCTGGTCGGCGATCGAGCGGGTGATCGCCTGGCGGATCCACCAAGTGGCGTAAGTGGAGAACTTGTAGCCGCGGCGGTACTCGAACTTGTCCACCGCCTTCATCAGCCCGATATTGCCTTCCTGGATCAGGTCGTTGAACTGCAGGCCGCGGTTGGTGTACTTCTTGGCGATGGAAATGACCAGTCGCAGGTTGGCCTCGACCATTTCCTTCTTCGCGTCCTTGGCCTTGAGTTCGTTGTGGGAAATCTCCCGGTACAGCTCCTTGATGCCCCGGGCCATCGCCTTGCCGTTCTCTTCCCTGGGGATGGCCTTGAAGCGGTTGATCGGCAGGCAGCACTGGTCCTCCACCCGGCGCAGCCGCCGCGTGAGCTGCCGCGCTTCCTCGGCGTACGGCGCCAGCTTCGGGCCGTATTCCTCGCTGGACAGTTGCTCCTCAAGCCATCCGTCGCTGCTCGGTTCGTTGGCGAAGTAGTCCTTGAAGCTCCTGACCGGAACCTTCGCCCTGCGGACGTAAATGTGGCGCAGCCGCTTTTCGCAGCCCGCGACGGAAGAGGGATAAAGCGCATCCTGGTCGTCGGACGGCGCGCGCATGGTGGTATGCAGCGCGCCCAGCATGCCGTCGAAGGCGCGCGGCGTGAATTTCAACTCCAGCAGCATGCGGCTCATGATCTGCTGGGTGCGGTTCAGATTGCGGCAGGACAGCACGAAGTGCTCCGGATCTCCGCCGTTCTGCGCCTTGAGTTCCTGTTGGCGCACCCGCTTCAGGGCGCGATGCACGCGGGCGCACTGGGCCCTGAGCGCCAGAAGGCGCCTTTCCAGTTCCACGGGGTCGGGCGGCTGTTTGCGGGCGGCGTTGTCCGCCGGGTCGCGCTCCGCGGCGGGACGCAGGTCTTCGGGTTCGTCCGGATCGATGATCCCGGCCACCAGGTCGCTCAGCTTCATCTGCCCGGCGCGGCATTCCTCGAAGCGGTCCAGCAGGTGCTGCACGGACGGCAGGTAATAGGCCATCAGGCGCTTGATTTCGCTGCGGCTCTGTTCGATGCGGCGGGCGATGCTGATTTCGCCTTCCCGGGTCAGCAATTCCACCGAACCCATCTCGCGCATGTACAAGCGCACCGGATCGGTGGTTCGGCCCAGTTCGACCTCGAACGCGCTGATCGCGTCCTCGGCCTCGTCCACGTCGCCTTCGTCGGTGGATTCGCCTTCGGTCAGCGCCAGGGTGTCCGCATCCGGAACCTCGTCCTCCTCGTACACCTTGATGTCCATGTCGCGCAGCACGTTGATGATCTCCTCGATCTGCTCCATCTCGACGATCTCGTCGGGGAGCTGGTCAGTCAGTTCCGTGTGCGTGATGTACGAGCGCTGCCGTCCCAGCGAAATGAGGTTTTTCAGCCAGTTTCTCTGGCGCGTTCGTTGTGTGGTGGTTCCGGCGGTCATGTGCGGCGCGTGCCTCCGGGAGGGTTAATCGAACAATTATCGCTCATTTTTCACGGTTCATAAAGCAGGGAAACGGCAGCGGCGCCCTGCCTGCATTCCTTGATGCCAGGGATGTGGGAACCGTCTCAAGGGAATTCAACGCCCGCATTCGCCCGGGCGCCTGTCATTCCCTGAGCGTCCGCCGCAGGAACAATATGCCCAGCGCCAGGACAACCAGTTCAAATACCGTCGCCAGGCCCTGGTTCAAGGCGATTCCTGGCCCGCCCGCAAAGACCTCGGCAAGCAGACGGGTCAGCGCCAGGGCGCCGACGCCGAACACCGCGCAGGCCAGACCGGCGAACGCCAGTCGCGGCGACCACACACCGGAGATCATCAGCAGTCCGATGCCCGCCACCAGGCCGCCGTAGGTCGCGCGTATCTCGGTCACGCCCGACGGGTCCGCCGCTGCAATACCCATGGCCGCCCCCAGGGTGTGCGGATCGATAAGTGCAAACACGGCCGAAGCGACGAAGATGCCGCCCACGACAGCCAAGTAGATTTTCTGCGCCATTTCGGATTCTCCGTGCGTTTCGTTTGCCGCCGGCCTCAGGAGGGAGTGCGGGCCGCCATTTCGCGGATGGAATTTTCCCTTTGCATCCTGGCGACGCCCTCCGCGAACTCACGTTTGGCCTGTTCGGGGGTGAGCTCGGTTTCCCTTGCCAGAAGTCGCGACAAAAGGCCATGTTCGGGCCGTTCGCGATAGCGCTCGACAAGCTTGACCGGGCTGATTCCGGGCGTCGAGCGCGCCGTTTCGAAGATTTCCGCGAGCAGGCCGACCCGGGGTTCCTTCAGGTATTGAAATTCCGGCAGGGGATCGGCGTCCGCAGCCATTTCCGGAAAATTGAGCAGCAGCCCGGCCAGGGATCCGGCCAGGTTGCCCCAGGGATCGTTTCGCAGCGTTCCCGGCGCCGGTCGGCGTACGGCAGCGCGCTGGCGCCCGGAAGTCTCAAGAAGCTGTCCCAGGCGCTCGCGCGGAAGCTGCACCTCGTCAGCCAGACGGTTCACGAGGAGGTCCCGGTACACGCCGATGGGCGTGGAGCCGATCAGCGGCCGCGCCAGTTCGGCCACCCGCGCGCGTCCTTCGGCGGTGGCCAGGTCGCACTGCGCCGAAAGCGTTTGCATCAGGAACTCGGACATCGGCGTGGCGGAATCCAGCACCTGGTTGAAGGCTTCCGCTCCCTCGGAGCGCACGTAGCTGTCGGGGTCCTCGCCCTCGGGTAGAAAAGCGAAACTCAATTGGCGGCCGCCGCGCATCTCGGGCAGGGCCCGCTCCATCGCCCGCTCGGCCGCCCTGCGCCCGGCCGGGTCGCCGTCGAAACAGAACACGACGCTGGGCGAAATCCGGAAAAGCAGCGTGAGCTGCTGGGGGGTGACGGCGGTTCCCAGTGTCGCCATCGCGCCGTGTACGTCATGCTGGGCCAGCCCGATCACGTCCATGTAGCCTTCCACAAGCACGCAGCGGTCGACCTTGCGCCGTCCGAGTTCGTGCAATCCGTAAAGCTCGCGGCCCTTGTGGAACACCGGCGTTTCCGGGCTGTTCATGTATTTCGGCTGGACGTCGCCCATCGCCCGGCCGCCGAACCCTGTGACGCGGCCGCGGCGGTCGCGGATCGGGAACATGATGCGGTCGCGGAAGCGATCGTAGTGCTCGCCGGAATCGCCCTTGAGCGCCAGGCCGGCGTCGACCAGCCTGCGGCGGTCGTCGTCCGTCTGGCCGAAGCGCGCCAGGACGCCGTTGCCCGCGGGCGCGTATCCGATCCCGAAGGCTTGCGCGATCTTTCCGGTCAGCCCGCGGCCCTTGAGGTAGTCCTTGGCCGGGGTGCTGGCCTTGAGTCCTTCGATGTAGTGCAGGGCCGCCCCGTTCAGCAGTTCATACAGGCCCTTGCCGGAGGGCCGGGACGGACCGCTGCGGGGCACTTCCAGGCCGTAGCGGTCGGCCAGCGCCTCGACTGCGGCGGGGAAGTCGAGGCGGTCGTGCTGCATCAGGAAGCTCAGGGCGCTGCCGTGGGCGCCGCATCCGAAGCAGTGGAAGAAGCCCTTTGCGGGGACGACGGTGAACGACGGGGTCTTTTCGTTGTGGAACGGGCACAACCCCTTGTATTCGCGGCCGGCGCGCTTCAGCTTGACGCGTTCGCCGATGATTTGCGTGATGTCGGCGCGATCGAGGAGATCGTCGATGAACTCTCTTGGAATCGGCCCCGCCATAAACCCGAATATTGCACCATCCGCCGCGCACGCCCAAACCTGGCGGTGCTTCCTCCGCGCGGAATCAGGTTTTTGTGGGGGAGGGGTTAGTAGAGGCGGCGGCGGCGGTTCTGTTCGCGGCTGGTGCGCTTGGCCTGGCGCTTGACGGCGGCGGCCTTCTGGCGCTTGCGCACCTGGGTCGGCTTCTCGTAGAACTCGCGGCGGCGCACCTCGGCCAGGATGCCGGCCTTCTCGCAGGCGCGCTTGAAGCGGCGCAACGCCGCATCAAAAACTTCGTTTTCCTTTATCCGTACGCTGGGCACGTTTTTTTCTCGTCGCAAGGAGCGCGGATTTTAGCGATTGCACGCCCTGGATGCAATCAGGGAGAATCCGAGCGTGATTGCCCACGCGGGAGGAGTCTTCATCATGTCGATAGATGCTGGACAGGAAGGCGGTTGTCAGTGCGGCGCGATACGATTCCGTCTCTTGCGCGAGCCGGTTGCGTTGTATGCATGCCACTGTCAGGACTGTCAGAAGCAGTCTTCAAGTGCGTTCGGGATTTCGATGTGGGTTCCGGAGGACGATATTGAGTTCACGGGGGAAAAACCCTCGGTTTTCGGCGCGCGCGGGAGTTCGGGGCGTGAAAAGTTCGGCGCGTTCTGCAGCGGATGCGGCACGCGTCTTTACCACTGGGGCGGGGGAATAAGAACGGGAAAGAGCCGTACACTGAGCGTCAAGGCCGGAACCCTGGACGACACGTCGAACATCATGCCTACCAGCCACATCTGGACCCGCAGCGCGCAGCCGTGGCTCAAGCCTTTGCTCGATCTCGGCCTTTGCTATGCTGCCGGGCCGGAAAGTGGCGAAGCCCTGATGGCCCAATGGCGGCAAGCCGTTTCGGCCGAGGCGAAGCCGTAGTTGCGGGAGGCCGAAAGCATGCCCGGATATTTCGCCGCAGCCCTGGCTGTCGTCATCGCGATATCGGGGCTTCTGACCGGACCCCCGGCCTGGGCGAAGGGCGACGTCGAGCGGGGCAAGCGGCTGGCCCGGGAGTGCTTCGCCTGTCATGGGCAGGACGGTTACAGTCCGTCGCCGATCAATCCGAAGATCGGCGGGCAGCACGAGCGCTACCTGTTCCTATCGCTGAAGGAGTATCGCGACGGCGGGCGCTCGCACTCGCTCATGCGTGGATCGGTGCTTAACAAAACTGACCAGGACCTCGAGGACATTGCCGCCTACTACGCCAGCCAGCCGGGCTACCTGACGCCGCGGGAAATATGGGAGCGCACGCAGGAAGGGGCGCCGGACGCCGCCGGACCGCCCGCGGGCGCCCAACAGGGTGGTCCGCCCCGCGGGCCGGCGGGACCGCCCAAGTTTGATCACAGCGACCACATCGCGCGCTACAACAGCATGCTGGCGCAGGCGGTCCGCGATGCGGCGCAGGCCTCCGGCCAGATCGGCGACGCGGCCTGCGCGAGCCTGTCCGGGAGCGCGGATTCCGACCGCGACGGCGACGGGCTGGCGGACGCCTACGATGCCGCCCCGGACGATGCCGGCGAGTTCGTTCTCGACAGCGACGCAGACGGCTTCTACGAAATCTGCGACATCCGGCAGCTTGAGGCCATCGGCAATTTCGGCGGCGCCGAAGGCAAGCCCACCACGCTGGAGCGCGCCGTGCGCATGGCGCGCAACTACCGCCTGGCGCGCGACCTCGACGCATCTTCCGTCAGCAACTTCGAACCGATAGGCGACTGCGGGCCGGCGGGAAACTGCATGGTGACGCTGGACCGGTTCGGATTTCAGGGCGTAATCGACGGCGGGGGACACACGATCCGCGGACTGCGGATCTCCAGGCCCGGGGGCAGCGGGATCGGCCTGATCGGCGTGCTGGGCGCGCAGGGCACCGTTCGCAACCTGTCGCTTGAGGATGCAGTCGTGATCGGCCGCGGCGGCGTGGCCCTGCTGGTGGGCAGCAATTTCGGCACGGTTTACCGCTGCCGCGCCGAGGGCGAGGTGGCCGGCGAATTGGCGCTCGGCGTTCTGGTGGGCGGAAGCGGCGGTCTGGTGGCCTACAGCGAGTCGGCCGGCACCGTGTCGGGCAACCAGGCGGTGGGCGGGCTGATCGGCGACGTGCGCGGAGGCGTCTATTTCAGCCGGTCCAACGCCGAAGTATCGGGCAGCCGCGGCCTTGGCGGCCTGGTGGGGCTGAACACCTTCGGCCTGGTCCTGAGCAGCTATTCCACGGGCCAGGTGATTGGCGGCAACGACCTGGGCGGCCTGGTGGGAATGAACACCGACGCCAAGGTGCGCAACAGTTTTTCGATCGCGGCGGTCGAGGGCGACGGCAGCAATATCGGCGGCCTCGTGGGGTTCAATTCCCTGAGCGAGGTGCGCAACAGCTACGCTGCCGGCGCCGTTTTCGGCGGCGATGCCGTGGGCGGGCTGGTGGGGCGCAACAACGGCAGCGTGCGCATGAGCTACGCGGCAGGGCCGGTATCGAGCGAGGGCGCTTCCGGAGGGATTTCCGGGTTCACGGTGGAGGGCGAGGAGGACGGCAACTTCTGGTCCGCGATGTCCTATTCCGCAGGCGCTTCAGACCTGGGCGCACTGACCGCCGAACAGAGTGGATGGGCGCCGCGGCCCGGCGATTTCCTGGGACTCATCGATGCCTATTGCGACGCCAACGGTAACGGCTTTATCGATCCCGACGAGCGCGTGCCGGACAATCAAATCTGGGACTTCCGCGGTTCGGGCGAGTTTCCGGTAATCCGCTGTACGTTTGAGGCAGGATACCCCTCCGGGGACACCGACTCTATGGGGAAAATGTAATGCTGAGCCGCAATCCGTATTCGAGGGTCCTGGCATTGGCGCCCGCGCTGGCCCTGACGGCAGGACTGGCCGGCGCCGCTGAGGAGCGCGACAACACCTTTCAGCCCTTCGTCAAGGGCGACATCTTCGTCGCGTCCACCATCATGGACCATCCCACCGACGATCACATGGGCACCGGGCGCATCTTCCAGTACGACGCCCAACTGAACCTCAAGGGCGAGCTCTACACAAAAGGCACGACGCACAAGATCGGCGGCCTGAATTTCGCGCCGGACGGCACGCTGTGGGCGTTTGCCCAGGGAACGCCCGCGGTGGTGGAAATCGGCCGTGACGGCGTGCAGAAGCCGGTGCGCAGCTTTTCGGAGCGCAGTTTGAGCAGCGTGACTTTCGCCCGCGACGGCAGCCTGTATTTCGGGGAGCACCTGCAGGGGCCCAACACGACCATTCCCACCAATACCACCGTGTTCAACCTGCTGACCGGCCGCGACGTGATCGGCGACGGCAACATCTTCAAGTTCAGCCCGGACGCGCGGCTGCTCAGGGAATTCCATTCGGACACGCACGGCGGCGTGGTCGGCATCCACGGCGTGACATCGACCGTGCTTACGGACGACGACACGCGGATGGTCTATCTGTCCGAGACCGGCAACCGGGTCATGCAGTACGACCTGGCCAACGACCGGCAGTTGCCGGACCTGAGGGTGTTCGACGAAGACGAGAACGTTTTCATGGTCCTCACGCTGATGCCCATGCTCGACGGATCGCTGCTGATCAGCACCGGCAACGGCCTGGTGGTGCTCGACAAGGACAGCGGGGAAACGCTCCGCTACTACGACATGCGCAGTCCCGGGTGGGCGGCCTCGGGGCCGACCGTGGACGGCTCAGGAATCATCGTGGGCAACTTCTTCACCGGCGAGGTCGTGATCATCAGCCGGGAAACCGGGGAAGTCGTCCGAAGCAGCAACATCGGGCAAACAAACTCACTCTCCGGCGTGGCCCAGTTCCCGGGCTGACCGGTTTCATCCGAAAGAGGCCTTCTCATGACGAAAAAACGCATTATTCTCATCGTCCTTGCGGTTATCGCCGTTCTGGTCTTGCTGTCCTTTAGAACCACCCAGTACCCCGTCTTCGAAATGGAGGCCGACGCGGCTCCCGAGGGGGGCCACCATGTGCTGCTGTTCGGCGGCACCCGGAACACGGGGCTGGAGGTTGCGAAGATCCTCGCGGGACGCGGCGACCGGGTAACGGCCTTTGTCCGCCCGTCGTCGGACCGTTCCGGGCTGGAGCCGCTGGGCGTTGCTTACGCAGTGGGCGACGCGCTGGACATGGAAAGCGTGCAGGCCGCCTTCGACGGCGGCGACTACACCTCGGTCATCACCACGGTTGGCTGCTTCAGTTGCGATCCGCGCCCGGACTTCCTGGGCAACCGCAATATCTTCGACGCCGCCGAGGCGGCCGACGTGCGGCGGATGGTGCTGGTGACCAGCATCGGCTCGGGCGACAGCCACTATGCGGCGCCCTGGCTGGCCCGGGTGTTCCTGCGGGAAATCCTGCCGCTGAAGACGCAGGCCGAAGACCACCTGATGGCCAGCGGCCTCGACTACACAATCATCCGTCCCGGCGCGCTCCGCTCCAAAGAGCCCACCGGCAACGGTTACCTGAGCGAGAGCCGCGAAACCGAAGGCATCATCAACCGCAGCGACCTGGCCGGCCTGATCGTCGATGCGCTGGACGACAACGCGACTGCCGGAAAGGTGCTGGCCGCGGTCGATTCGGAGATGTCCTACCCCTGGGACATGTTCTGACACCTGGGGCTACTCAAGGTCGAGGGTGTCGTGCAGCGTGGCGCGGCCCTGCATCCGCGACTGTATGAGGTCGAGGCCGGCCTGGATCCGGTCGTATAGCCCGGCGGCAATCAGCTCGCGGCGGAGTTGCTCGTTGATTCCGGCGCGGGTTGCGTGCTCCTCGACCAGATCGGCAAAGCCCTCGCCTTTCGGCTGGGTCGATTTCTCCGCGATACCGCGAAACAGCGAGCCGGTATAGCTGTCCGCTTCAACCGGATCGACACCCTGGGCGCGCAGCCAGGACGAAACGGACTCCAGCAACTCGAAATAGGGCGCCATCAGCGCCGAAACCGAGAAGAACGCGTCGAGCTGCGCCTCATCCGAAACTTCAATCACGGTCCCGATGGGGTCGAGGAAATCCGCCAGTTCCCGGTTCGGCGGACACATCGCAATCGGGCCGGCGCCCCGCGCCACCGGCGGCACCGGCGCGACTCGGCCGAGGAACGCGGCGGGGCTGACCTGGCGCTCGATTTCCCCGGAACTGATCGTTGCGATAAAGCTCAAGACCTTGAGGTCTCGCCGGAAGTTGAGCACGCCAAGAACATCGCCGGCATCCTGCGGACGCACGGCGAGGAAAACCAGCTCCGAGCGGTCCAGCACCTGCTGGTTATCGGCTGCCACCTCGACGGCGGCATAGCGCTCGCTTAACTTGCGCGAACGATCGACGCTCCTTGGCGACAGGACAATCGAAAGGCCGGGGACCTCCGCCTCGCAAAGGCCCGTGACCACCGCCTCGGTAATCGTGCCGACGCCGATGAAACCCACGTTCATCGGCCTACTCCGGCGCCTGTTCGAGCAGCAGCCGCTCCATGATCCGCGCGTAGACGCGCCTGAGCCCTTCGACGTCGCTGGCGTGGACCCGCTCGTTGACCTGGTGGATGGTGCGGTTGATCACGCCGAATTCCACCACGTCGGCGCCGTGCAGCGCGATGAATCGCCCGTCGGAAGTGCCGCCGCCGGTGGACAGTTCCGGATCGATCCCGCACTGCTCGCGCACGATGTCGCGGGCGGTTTCGACCAGCGGGCCGTGGGCGGTCAAGAAGGGCTCGCCGGCGGGGCGCCATTCGATCTCGTACTCGATGTCGTGGCGGCCGAGCAGGTCCTCGACCCACTGCTTGATCTGCTCGCTCTTCCACTGGTTGGTGAAACGGAAGTTGAAGCGCGTTACCAGTTTGCCGGGGAACACGTTGGTCGCCCCCGCGTCGGCCTGCACCTTCACGACCTGGAAGCCGGTCGGCGGGAAATGCTCGTTGCCTTCGTCGAGCGGCGTCGCGTACATGTCCGCGAGCACCGGGGCGAAGCTCTGAATCGGGTTTTGCGCCAGGGCAGGGTAGGCGACGTGGCCCTGTTCGCCGTGGACGGTCATGGTGGCGCTCAGAGACCCGCGCCGCCCCACCCGCAGGGTGTCGCCGAGTTGTTCCGAGCAGGATGGCTCTCCCACCACGCACCAGTCGATCGTTTCGTCACGGGCGCTCAGCGTGTCCATCACGCGGCGGGTGCCGTCCCTGGCCGGGCCCTCTTCGTCGCTGGTGATGAGAAACGCCAGCGAGCCGCGGTGTTCGGGATGTTCGTCGGCAAAGTCGATCCCGGCGCGGACCATGGCCGCGATGCCGGTTTTCATGTCGGCGGCGCCCCGGCCCTTGAGCCAGCCGTCATTGAGTTCCGGCTCGAACGGATCGTGGTCCCAGTCTTTCAGCGGCCCCGGGGGCACTACGTCGGTATGGCCGGCGAAGCACAGCACCGGCGAATCGCCGCCGTGCCGCGCCCACAGGTTGGAGACCTTGCCGAAGGGCATGTGCTCGACGCTGAAGCCGGCCTCTTCCAGCATGCGGCCGATCAGTTCCTGGCAACCGCCGTCCGCGGGGGTCACCGATGGCCGCCGCATCAACTCCAGGGCGAGGTCGATCGTGCGCTGGTCGCGGGATTCAGCCATCGCGGAGCAACTCGTTCAATGAAGTGCGCCTGCGGGTGCGTTCGTCCACCTGCTTGACGATGACGGCGCAGTAGAGCTGCGCCCGGCTCTTGCCGTCCGGCAGGCTGCCCGGAACGACGACCGACCCGGCGGGCACCCGTCCGTAGAGGACCTCGTCGCGGGCCCGGTCGTAAATGCGGGTGCTCTGCCCGATATACACGCCCATTGCGATGACCGCGCCGCGCTCCACGACCACGCCCTCCACGATCTCGGAACGCGCGCCGATGAAGCAGTCGTCCTCGATGATGGTGGGTGTGGCCTGCAGGGGCTCCAGCACCCCGCCGATGCCCGCTCCCCCGGAAAGGTGCACGTTTTTTCCGATCTGGGCGCAGCTTCCCACCGTGGCCCAGGTGTCGACCAGCGAGCCGCTGTCCACGTAGGCGCCGATGTTCACGTAGCTGGGCATCAGCACGACGCCGGGCGCGATGTAGGCCCCTCGCCGCGCCTGCGCGTCGGGCACCACGCGCACGCCGGACGACTCGATGTCGCCGCCGGCGAATTTCAGCGGGACCTTGTCGAAGTAACGCGTATGCCCGGCAGAGATCTCGCGGTTGGGCGTCACCGCGAAATACAGGAGCACGGCCTTCTTGAGCCACTCGTTGACCTGCCAGCCGTCCTCGGCAGGTTCGGCCACGCGCGCCTCGCCGCGGTCGAGCAAGCCGATCGCCTCGTCGATGGCCGCGCGCAGTTCGGCGGGCGCTCTGTCGGGCGCGAGTTCCGCACGTTGTTCGTACGCGGCTTCGATGATGTTGCGCAGGTCTTGCACTTCAGTCTCTCGGGAGTGATTTCCGCCGCTTATCCAACGGCGCGCGCAATTATCTCACTATGGCGCGCGTCCTTCGCCCTTTGTCGTTACCTTCTGCGCTGGAACCACTCCGCGACGTTCCTGCGCAGAAGGTAACGACAAAGGGCTTTAGTTTGCGCGCGACCGTTTGGATTGGCGGTGTATTGCGCCCCTTTGTGGAGGAAGCGTCGCGAAGTGGCTGACGTCACAAAGGGGCGCAATACACCGCCCGAGAGCGAGTCAGGATTTGTGGAGGGTACGGGCGAGTTGGGCGAGGCGCCGGCCGAGGGCTTCGGCGAGGGTTTTCTCGTCCTGGGTGAGGCCGTTTGCGCTGGTGCGCTCGACGTGCGATGCGCCGTACGGCGAGCCGCCGGACGTGGTCTTGCGCAATTCGGGCACGGTGTAGGGGATGCCCGTGATCAGCATGCCGTGATGCATCAGGGGTACGGCCAGCGACAGCAGCGTGGCTTCCTGGCCGCCGTGCATGCTGTTCGACGACGTGAATACCGCGGCGGGCTTGTCCACCAGCAGGCCCGAGACCCATTCCGCCGCGAGTCCGTCCAGGAAATGCTGGATCGGCGCGCCGGGGGCGCCGAAGCGCGTGGGACTGCCGAGCGCCAGGCCCGCGCAATCGCGCAGATCGTCCTTGCTCGCATAGGGTGCGCCGCTCTCGGGGACGGCGGGCATGGCCTCGCCGGACTGCGCTGCGACCGGAGGTGTGGCGCGCAGCACGGCCTCGCAGTCGGACGTCATTTCGATGCCGCGGCCGATGGCGCGCGCCAGGGCTTCGGTAGCGCCCTTCACCGAGTAATACACCACCAGGATCTTGAGTTCGCTGGTCATTGCCGGGGCGTCATACGATGATGACGGGGTCGGTGATCGTGTGGATGGGCTCGGCGCCGTCGGCAGTGATCAGGCTCAGGTCTTCCATGTGGGCCGAGCCGCCCATTCCGGTGTTCAGGACCGGGCAGTCGACGCTGAGGATCATCCCGGGCTCCAGCGTCAGGTCGTCCTTGACCCAGTAGGGCCGCCCGTGCTGGCCCGGCTCGTCGGTGTGGGTGAGTCCCACGCTGTGCGGCGAGAATGGGATGTCGAAGTCCAGCCCGGCGGTGCGCACGGCCTTCTGGCCGATCGGCGGGATTTCCGAATAGCGCAGTCCCGGGCGCAGTCGTTCGCGAATCGCCTCCCAGCCGATGTGCATAGCGCGCGTGGCGTCGCGCATCGCCGCGGCGGGTTCGCCAAGGAAAATGGTTCGTGCGAAATCGCCGTGGTAGTGCCAGCCGCTGCTGACGCAGTCCACGAAGAAAGCGGCCCCGTCGCTGAACTCGAAGTCCGCCACTTCCGTGATCATCCGGTCGATGGCCATGAACACGCCGGCGTTGCCGCGGGCGGCGGCCTCGGAGAAGAACGCCGCCCTCAGTTCCTGGGTGGTCGCTCCCTCGCGAACCGTGCCGACGGCGGCCAGCGCGGCCTCGGCGTTGGCCTGCGCGGCCAGCCGCATGAGTTCGATTTCGCGCGGCGACTTGACCAGGCGGATCTTGCGCAGGGTGTTGTCCGCCGGCACGGCGACGGCCGACAGCGGCGAGGACTCCAGCATGGCCATGATCGCCATGTGGTCGACGCCGATTCGCCCGCCGGTCATGTCCAGCGCTCGCGCCGCCTTGACCATCGTGAATTCGCGTTCGGCGCTTACGCCATGCCGCTGGGTAACCGCCTCCACGGCTGCGCGCCGATGCAGTTCCAACTCGCCCATCGGGACATCGCCCTTGTCCCGGTAAACGTGAAGCGCGCCGGTCGCCGATTCGTCGTAATCGCCCTCAATCGCGGTTCCGCTGACGGCCCGGTGGGTGTAGAGCCAGGGTTCGACGTCACCGGAAAAGTGGGCGTCGGCGTACACGTAGTAGTGGAGAAACTGGGGCATGACCAGCGCCACCGGCTTCTTCGGGTCGGCAGAGAGCAAGGCCATGCTGGGCGCCGCGAAGCCCATCTTGCCCAGCTGCGGCCAGTAGCCGGTCAGGTGAAAGACGTTGAGGGGCTCGGCGACGATGAGCCCGGCAAGCGATTCCTCCTTCAGTACCTTTTCCGCCCGTTCGCGGTTGAACAGGGGACCACCCTGGAGCAGCGACCCGCCCTGGGCGAAGGTTTCGCGGAAGGATTGCTGGCCGCCCATGTAATTTATCCGATTTTCGCCAGGCGACCGATTCTAATGCCTCGCGGAATGGCCGAAGCGGCGGTCGAGGCTCCCGTGGCCGGCGCCGAGCGGGTAGAATTTCCGCCCATGTCCGGAGAGGTCTGCCGCCGCTACATCGTTTCGGGACGCGTGCAGGGCGTGTTCTTCCGCGCCAGCACCGCCAGCGTCGCGCACCGTCTCGGTCTGCGCGGGCGCGCCAGGAACCTCCCCGACGGCAACGTGATGGTCCTGGCCCTGGGCCCGGAATCAAAGGTGGACGAACTGGCCGAGTGGCTGCGCGATGGACCGCCGTCCGCGAAAGTAACCGAGGTTCAGCAGGCGGACGAGCCGCTGGACCAGTGGCAGCACCTCCCCGACTTCCGCACCCACTGACAGCCACTCGGGCGGTGTATTGCGCCCCTTTGTGACGTCAGCCACTTCGCGACGCTTCCTCCACAAAGGGGCGCAATACACCGCCAATCCAAACGGTCGCGCGCAAACTAAAGCCCTTTGTCGTTACCTTCTGCGCAGGAACGTCGCGGAGTGGTTCCAGCGCAGAAGGTAACGACAAAGGGCGAAGGGTTATCGCCGGGTACGCTCCGACAGGATTTGCGGGGCTTCGTCGGCGCCGAGGTGCTCGGCGTCATCCGAGCGGCGGTGCTTGTATTCCAGCGTCCCCTGCTTGAGCCCGCGCGAACTCACGACGACACGATGCGGAATGCCGACCAGGTCGGCGTCGGCGAGTTTCACCCCGGGGCTTGCGTCGCGGTCGTCGAAAAGCACTTCCACGCCCCGCGCTTGCAGGTCCCCGTAGAGCCGCTCCGCCGTCGCCCGCACCTCTTCGTCGCGCGCGAAGTTCAGCGCCACGATCACCAGGCTGAAGGGCGCCATCGCTTCCGGCCAGATGATGCCCCGCTCGTCGTGGTTCTGTTCGATTGCCGCCGCCACCGTCCGGGTTACGCCGAGCCCGTAGCAGCCCATCTGCATGTGCTGCTCGACGCCGTTCTCGTCGAGCACGGCGGCGTTCATCGAACGGCTGTACTTGTCGCCGAGCTGGAAAATGTGGCCGACCTCGATCCCGCGGGCGATCTGCAGACCGCCACCGCCGCCCGGGCTGCGGTCGCCCTCCACGGCGTTTCGCAGGTCCACGCACTCGGGCTCGGGCAGGTCGCGTCCCCAGTTGACGTTCACGAAGTGCTTGTCGCGCCGGTTCGCGCCGCAGGCGAAGTTCGCCTGGTGGCCGGCTGCGTGGTCCACGTAGGTGGTCACGGACAGGTTCACCGGACCCACGAACCCGGGCGGGCAGCTTGCCGCCTGCGCCACCTCCTGCGCGTTGGCCAGCTGCAGCGGTTTGGCGACCCCCGGCAGCGCCGTCGCCTTCAGTTCGTTGACCTCGTGGTCGCCGCGCAGCACCAGCGCCGCAACGCCGCCGCCCTCGCCCTTGACCAGCAGGGTCTTGAGACAGTTCTCCAGGGGCCGGTCGAGGTGCGCCGCGACCTGCCGCATCGTGCGCATGCCCGGCGTGTGCGCCTGCGACATGGCGTCGCCGGGCGCCTCCCGCTCGCCCTCGGGAGGAAGGGCGGGCGCCAGCTCCAGGTTGGCGGCGAAATCGTCGCCGTCGCACCAGACGATCAGGTCCTCGCCGGAATCGGCCAGCACGTGGAATTCCTGCGAGCGCGAGCCGCCGATTTCGCCCGAATCCGCCTGCACCACACGGTAGTTCAGGCCCAGGCGCTCGAATACCCGGCGGTACGCCTTGCGATACTCGCCATAGGTGTCGCGCAGCGAATCCTCGCCCAGGTGAAACGAATAGGAATCCTTCATGATGAATTCGCGCGCGCGCATGACGCCGAAACGCGGGCGGATCTCGTCGCGGAACTTGGTCTGTATCTGGAAGAAGCTCACCGGCAGTTGGCGGTAGCTCTTCAATTCGCGCCGCGCGATGTCGGTGATTACCTCTTCGTGCGTGGGTCCGAAACAGTACTCGCGCTCGCCCCGGTCGCGCATCTTCAGCAGCAGGTCGCCGTAATCTTCCCAGCGGCCGCTCTCGCGCCACAATTCGGCCGGATGCACGGCCGGCATCAGCACCTCGTGCGCGCCGATGCGCTCCATTTCCTCGCGCGTGATCCGTTCGACGATGCGCGCCACGCGCCAGCCCATGGGCATCCATGTGAACAGCCCGGAAGCCAGCCTGCGCACCATGACGGAACGCAGCATGAGGCGGTGGCTGGCGATTTCGGCTTCCGCCGGGGTCTCGCGCAGCGTGGCCAGGGGCAGTTTGGAAAGTCGCATCGTGGGGTCCGACAAACGGAGCGGCAATTGTAGTGGAAGCCAGCGAACAGGGCGTAGGCAGCACAACGCCGAGGAAATGGCTTGTGGCAGACTTGCTCGGATGGACGGCAACCGCGAGAAATTTGCCAGGGGCCGGGCGGCGTTCCGCAAGAGGGGCATTTACCTGTTCCCCAACCTGCTCACCAGCGGCGCCCTGTTTGCCGGCTTCTACGCCATCGTGGCCGGGGCCGACGGGAACTTCGTGAACGCCGCGGTGTCCTTGTACGTAGCGATGATTCTCGACGCCCTCGACGGGCGCGTCGCCCGATTGACCGGGACCGAAACCGAGTTTGGCCGCCAGTACGATTCCCTGTCCGACGTGGTCGCCTTCGGCCTGGGCCCCGCGGTGGTCGTGTACCAGTGGGGCCTGAAGTACATGGGCGATTACGGCTGGGTCTGGGACAAGGTCGGCTGGGTGATCGCCTTCCTGTTCGCGGTCGGGACGGCGCTGCGGCTGGCGCGATTCACGGCCCGGGAATCGGTGAGCGACAAGAACTTTTTCGAGGGGCTCCCGTGCCCCGCCGCCGCGGGCTTCGTGGCGGGCTTCGTGTGGCTTGCGGCCGATTCGCAATGGACGGGCCTTCCGGTCCTCATTCTGGCGGGCTTTGTGACGCTTGCGGCCGCGACCCTGATGTGCGTGCGTATCGCCTATCCCAGCTTCAAGCACTTCGCGATGAACCGGCGGCTGAAATTCACCCAGATGGCGGCGATTCCCGCTTGCTTCGCCCTGATCGCGCTGGACGCGCCGCTCATGCTGTTTACCCTGTTCGGCGTCTACGTGGCGCTGGGCCCGGGCCTCCTGGTCTGGCGCCAGGTGCAGAAGAGCCGCCGCCGGGTCATGCGCAAGGCCGCCGAGTGAGCAGCGCCGCATAGCGTCAACACGCCCCGATGGGACAGGACACCCGATTCAGCCGGGCGCAGCGCGATCTGCTGGACCTGATGGACACGGCCGTGTGGACGCCGCGGTCGGCGGATGACCCGCCCGTGGGCGACGCTCCCGAGAGCGAGGGCGTCCCGCCTTCGCGGAGGGCGGGACGCCCTCCCACCCAGGACGATTCGCGCGCGCCGAGTTCAATGCCGCCGGCGGCCGCTGCGCCGCCGGAGCTGGAGGCGCTGCGCAGCAAGGTCGCAGCCTGCACCGCCTGCGCGCTGCATTCCGGCCGCAGGCAGACTGTTTTCGGCGTCGGCAATCCCAGGGCCGACTGGATGTTCGTCGGCGAAGGCCCCGGCGAAGAGGAGGACCGCCGCGGCGAGCCGTTCGTGGGGCGCGCCGGAAAGCTGCTCGACGCGATGCTGCGGGCAATGCAGTTGGACCGCCAAACGGTCTATATCGCCAACATCGTCAAGTGCCGGCCGCCCAACAACCGCAATCCCGGCCTGGACGAAGCCGCAGCCTGCATTCCCTACCTCAAGCGACAGATCGAGTTGATCGCGCCGCGGCTGATCGTGGCCCTGGGCGCGGTCGCGGCGCAACGCCTGCTCGAAACCGACCGGCCGGTCGGCGCCATGCGCGGCAAGCTGCATTACGCCGCGCACCTTGAACCGCCAGTGCTGGTCACCTACCACCCCGCCTACCTGCTGCGGTCTCCCGGGCAGAAGGGCAAGGCCTGGGAGGACCTGCAACTGGCCATGCGCGAGATGGACGCCATGCAGGAAGCCAGCGGAGCGTAGCGCCTGTTGAGCGCCGCCCCGGCAAGGCGTTCCGCAACCCTGCGGGTGCTGTCGGGCGATGCCTGGCGCTGGGCCATGTACGACTGGGCCAATTCGGCCTTCGCCCTGATCGTCATGACCTCCTTCGTCCCCTTGCTGCTGCGCGAACAATGGTCCGCGGGCGAGACGTCCACGGAAATCACGTTCATATGGGGCTCCGCCAACAGCATCGCCGCGCTGCTGCTGGCCCTGGGCGCCCCGCTGCTGGGCGCGCTGGCGGACCAGGGCGGGCGCCTGCGCAGGATGCTGGCGGTTTGCGTCGTGCCCGGCGCAATATGCACGGTGCTGCTGGCGCTGCCGGGCGCCGGGCAGTGGACAACGGGGCTTTCGTTGTTCGTTCTGGCCTGGCTCGGCTACTCCGCCGCCAATGTCTTCTACGACGCGCTTCTGACCGAGGTTGCCGAGCCGAAGGAATACGACCTGGTTTCCGCATACGGCTTTGCGCTGGGTTACATCGGCAGCGCAATGCTGTTCACGCTATGCGCGCTGGTGACGGTGGACCCGGCACGCTTCGGCCTGGATTCGCAGGTGCAGGCGATGCAGCTGAGCATGCTTGTGGTGGGCGCCTGGTGGGTGCTGTTCTCGGTTCCGCTGATCAGGGGAGGCCGCCGCGCGAAGGGCGCCGGCCGGCGCGCGCGCCTGGGAGCGGCCTTCACGCAACTGTGGTCCACGCTGCGCGAGGCGCGCCGCTACCCGCAGCTCTGGCTGTTCCTGATTGCGTATTTCCTCTATATCGACGGCGTTTACACGATCATCAAGATGGCGGTGGATTTCGGCGCGGCGATCAATCTGCCGCCGTCCGACCTCGTGTTCGCGATCCTGGTGACGAACTACCTCGGATTTCCGGCCACGCTGGCGTTCGGTTTCGCCGGGCGCCGCTTCGGCCCGCGGCGCTGCATCTACGTGGCGCTGGTGGTCTATTGCCTGGTCACCTTCCTGGCCAGCATGGCCAGCCAGGTCTGGCACTTCTACCTGCTGGCGGCGATGATCGGCCTCGCCCAGGGCGGCGTGCAGAGCCTGAGCCGGTCGATGTTCGCGCGCCTGGCTCCGCCCGGGAAGTCCACCGAAATGTTCGGTTTCTACAACATGTTCGGGCGCTTCGCCGCGATCCTGGGTCCGATCCTCACCGGCTATGCGGCCCTGGTACTGGACAGTCAGCGCCTGGGCGTGCTCGCGATCCTGGTGCTGCTGATCGCGGGCTTCATCCTGCTCACCCGGGTCAGGGAGCCGAGGGCAGCTTGAGGTCGAAGGCCCCGGCGCAGTCCAGGGCGTCCTCGTAGCCGGCGTCGGCGTGGCGCACCACGCCGGTGGCCGGATCGTTCCAGAGGACGCGTGAAATACGCCGGTCCGCCGCCTCGCTGCCGTCGCAGCAGATCACCACGCCGGCGTGCTGCGAGTAGCCGATTCCGACACCGCCGCCGTGGTGCACCGAGACCCAGGTCGCCCCGGAGGCGCAGTTCACCAGCGCGTTCAGAAACGGCCAGTCGGACACGGCGTCCGAGCCGTCCTTCATCGCTTCCGTTTCGCGGTTCGGACTGGCGACCGAGCCGGCGTCGAGGTGGTCGCGCCCGATCACGACGGGCGCCTTCAGTTCGCCGCTGCGCACCATCGCGTTGAAGGCGAGCCCCAGCCGGTGCCGGTCCCCCAGGCCCGCCCAGCAGATGCGCGCCGGAAGACCCTGGAACCGGATCCGCTTCGCCGCCATGTCCAGCCAGCGGTGCAGCGCCGCGTCCTCCGGCAGGAGTTCCCGGACCTTCTCGTCGGTGCGCGCGATGTCCTCCGGGTCGCCGGACAGCGCCACCCATCGGAACGGGCCCTTGCCGCGGCAGAACAACGGCCGTATGTAGGCGGGCACGAATCCGGGGAAGTCGAAGGCGTTTTCGACACCGGTTTCCAGAGCCATCTGGCGGATGTTGTTGCCGTAATCGACCACCGGAATTTCGCGGCCCCAGAAATCGAGCATGGCGCGCACCTGCACCGCCATGGACCCCTTTGCCGCGCGCACCGTTCCGGCCGGGTCCGATCGCCGCCGCCGCTCGTGTTCCTCCAGCGTCCAGCCCTGCGGCAGGTAACCGTTCAGCGGATCGTGCGCGGAGGTCTGGTCGGACACCGCGTCCGGCGCGTATCGAGAGTCTTCCGCGGAGCGCCGGGCCAGTTCCGGGAAGATGTCGGCGGCGTTGGCCTTGAGACCCACCGAAACGGCCTCGCCGCGACCGCAAGCCTCGTTGATCATCGCCACGGCCTCGCCCAGGTCGTCCGCCTGCCGGTCGAGGTAGCCTGTACGCAGGCGAAAATCGATGGCCGACTGCCGGCATTCGACCGCCAGCATCGAAGCCCCGGCCATGGTGCAGGCGAGCGGCTGAGCGCCGCCCATCCCGCCCAGTCCGGCGGTCAGAAACCACTTGCCGCTCATGTCGCCGCCGAAATGCTGGCGGCCCATCTCGGCATAGGTCTCGTAGGTGCCCTGCACGATGCCCTGGCTGCCGATGTAGATCCAGGACCCCGCGGTCATCTGCCCGAACATCATCAGGCCCTGCCGGTCCAGTTCGTTGAAGTGCTCCAGCGTGGCCCAGTGCGGCACCAGGTTGGAGTTGGCGATCAGCACCCGGGGCGCGTCGGGAAACGTTCGCAGCACGGCCACCGGCTTGCCGGACTGCACGAGCAGGGTTTCGTCGGACTCCAGCGCCCTGAGCGCCGCCACCATCCGGTCGAACGCCTCCCAGTTGCGCGCGGCCTTGCCCCGGCCGCCGTACACGACCAGTTCCGCCGGGTTCTCCGCGACTTCCGGGTCGAGATTGTTCATCAGCATGCGCATCGGGGCCTCGGTAAGCCACGATTTGCAGGAGAGCCCGGCGCCCCGCGGCGCACGTATCGTTCGACTGTTCTTCATTGCCGAATTATCGACATTCCTCAGTGCTCGCGCAGTACCCCATTCTTGTATACGCGGTAGCAGGGGTTATGACCCAGAGCGTAACTGAGCTCATCGGGCGATTGCGCGTCCCACACGGCCAGATCGGCCTGCTTGCCCGGCTCGATCGAGCCGCGGTCGGTCAGTCCGAGCGCCCGCGCCGCGTTCACCGTTGCGCCGCGCAGCGCTTCTTCCGGCGTAAGCCCGAACAGCACGCAGGCCATGTTCATGGCAGCGAGCAGCGACAACATCGGCGAGGTACCGGGGTTGTGGTCGGTGCTGACCGCCATCGGCACGCCCGCCGCACGGAGTGCCTCGATCGGGGGTTTCCGGGTCTGCCCCAGGTAGTAGAAGGCGCCCGGCGCCAGCACGGCAACCGTTCCGGCCGACGCCATCGCGTCGATCCCCTCGGGGGAAAGGTATTCGAGATGGTCGCAGGACAGCGCGCCCAGTACTGCCGCCATTGCCGCGCCGCCCGAATCGGAGAACTGCTCGGCGTGCAGCCGCACCGGCAGGCCCAGCGCCCGGGCGCGTTCGAAGATCGTTCTGACCTCGACCGCGGTGAATGCAACGCCTTCGCAGTAGGCGTCCACCGCGTCGGCGAGGCCTTCCGCCGCCACCGCCGGGAGCATGCCCTCGACCAGAAGACGCAAATATCCCCCGCGGTTGTCGGCGTATTCCGGGGGCAGCGCGTGAGCGCCCAGGAACGTGGCGATCACGTCCACGTTCTCCGTCCCGCCCAGTTTTCGCGCAACGTGGAGCATGCGCAGCTCCGTTTCGAGGTCCAGGCCGTAACCGGACTTGATTTCCACCGTGGTGAGTCCCTCGGCCATCAGCGCATGGAGCCGGTCGCGGGCGGATTCCAGCAGCTCGTTGTCAGTCGCGGCGCGCGTTGCGTGCACGCTGGACGCGATGCCTCCGCCTTCGCGGGCGATCTCTTCATAAGTGGCGCCTGCAAGGCGCATGGCCCATTCGCTCGCCCGGTTGCCCGCGTAAACGAGGTGCGTGTGGCAGTCGATGAGCCCGGGCGTGACCAGGCGCCCTCCCAGGTCCACGAATTCCCCGTTCGGTCCGCCCGCGCGATCCGCTGCCGGGCCGACCCAGGCGATCCGCCCGTCTCTCACTTCGAGCGCAGCGCCGTCCAGCAGGCCGGGTTGGTCGACAGCCTGCGACATGGTGCTGATCCGGCAATTGGTCAGGATGAAATTCATACCCGCCCGCACAACGTAAAGAAACGGATACGGAAACGATAGCTGATTTGGCTCCCTGAGTGGACGGTCTTGCGGTGTGCGTGGAATCTGGTGAAATAGAGGACCTGAATGTCTTGTGCTCGATCATGAAAGAGTTGCTGTTCTCAAAGATGCTGACTGACAAGGGCTGGAGCCGGAATGTCCTCGTCGAGATCGACTCCCAGGGAATGATCCGGCGCATTGATGCGGACATGAACGGCGCACAGGCACAGATGATCGGCGGCGTGGCCATACCCGGAGTGCCGAACGCGCACTCGCATGCGCACCAGCGGCTGCTGGCCGGATTGGCGGAAACGGGAGCCGGGCGCGACAGTTTTTTGCGGTGGCGCGAACTCATGTACCGCATCGTGGAAAGGATCGATCCGGACCGCTTCCAGGCGGTGGCGGCGCTGGCCTACATGGAGATGCTCAAGAGCGGCTATACCTCGGTGGCGGAGTTTCACTACCTGCACCACGATGCCGGCGGCTCGCCGTACGCCGAGCCGGCCGAAATGGGGCTGCGCTGCATCGCCGCGGCCGAAGACGCAGGGATCGCGCTGACGCTGCTGCCCAGCCTCTATGCCTACGGCGGCTTCGGCCAGGCGCCCACGGGCGTCGGGCAGGCGCGTTTCGTCTGCGATTCCGGCGGCTATATGGAAATCTACTCGGCGCTTGCGAAAGCGGTCGAAGAGCGGACCGAAGTGCGCCTTGGTTTTGCGCCGCATTCGTTGCGCGCGGTCGACGAGCCGTTGCTGTATGAAGTGCTCGCGGGCGTGCGTCAGGCCGACCCCGACGCCCCGGTCCACATGCATGTCGCCGAGCAGCGCTCGGAAGTGGACGAGTGCCTGGTCTGGTGCGGCGCTTCACCGGTGCAGCGACTGCTGGACAGCGTTGCGGTTGACGCACACTGGAACCTGGTTCACGCTACCCACATGAGCGATTCCGAACGGAGCGCGCTCGCGGCCACACAGGCTTCCGTCGTCTTGTGTCCGACCACGGAAGCCAACCTGGGCGACGGCGCCTTCCCGGCCCGCAAATGGCTGGACCTGGAGGGCCGGTTCTCCATCGGGTCCGACAGTCAGATCACGATCTCTCCCACGGATGAACTGCGGCTGCTCGAATATGCGCAGCGACTGGCCTCGGAGTCCCGGAACGTATTGGCGGACGAGTCCGGCGGCTCCCTGGGCAGGGCCCTGCTGGAAGGCGCGCTGAAGGGCGGTGCGTCCGCCCTCGGGCAGCGATGCGGCATCCTGGAAGAAGGCGCGCGCGCCGACATCGTGGTGCTCGACAGCGAGCACCCCGCTCTGATTGCCCGCGACGGCGACGAGGTCCTTGATTCCTGGATCTTCGCGGGCGGCGCGGCCTGTGTGCGCGACGTCTTCGTTGGCGGCCGGCAGGTCGTGAGCGGCGGCAGGCACGTCAACGGGCCTGAAATCGTGGCCCGCTATCGCGAAGCGGCCAGAGCACTGTTGCAATGAACGCGAGCGCAGCCGCGGCCTCGATCACGCTCGGCGAACAGTCGCTTGGGCTGAAGGCAGTCGAAGCGGCGCTGGCCGGACCGATTCGCGTGGCGCTGCATCCGGACGCCGTTGCCCGCTGTGCTTCGGCTCACAAGGTGCTGCGGCGGGCCGCGGCCGGCGATGCCGCCGTGTACGGCGCCAACACGGGTTTCGGACGCCTGGCTCTGGAGCGCATTCCCGCGGACGACCTGCGCACGCTGCAGCTCAACCTCGTTCGCTCGCACGCCGCCGGCGTCGGGAAACCTCTGCCCGGCGTGATCGTGCGCCTCACGATGCTGCTCAAGCTGAACAGCCTGGTGGCGGGCTACGCCGGCGTTTCCAGGGAACTCCTGGAATTGATGGCACGGTGCGTCAACGAGGACATCCTGCCGGTCGTGCCTTCGCAGGGTTCCGTGGGCGCCTCGGGAGACCTGGCTCCGCTGGCGCACCTCGCGCTGGTCCTGGTGGGCCGTGGCGAGGCCCGGTATCGCGGCCGCACGCTGTCAGGCGAACAGGCGCTTTCGCAGGCGGGCCTGGACCCGGTCGAACTGGGTCCCAAGGAGGGGCTGGACCTCATCAACGGCACGCAGGTTTCCACGGCCCAGGCGCTGGCCGGCATGATCGAGGCGCGCCGCAACCTGAAGGCGGCCGTGGTGATCGGAGCCCTGTCCTGCGATGCTTTCCGGGCCACCGACGCGTTTTCCGATCCGCGCCTGAACGCGCTCAAGCCGCATCCCGGCCAGGTGGCGGTGGCGCGGGTGCTGCGCCGGCTGTGGGAGGGCAGCGAGATCCGGGCCTCGCATCTGGACTGCGACCGGGTGCAGGACCCGTATTCGTTCCGGTGTCAGCCGCAGGTGATGGGCGCCTGCCTGGACATGGTGGACAACGCTCGGCGCACGCTGCTGATCGAAGCCAACGCGGTGACCGAGAACCCGCTGGTGTTTTCGAAGCAGGAGGAGGTGGTGTCCGGGGGCAATTTCCACGGCCAGGCCGTTGCCTTCGCCGCCGACGTACTGGCGCTGGCGATTGCGGAGACCGGTTCGATGTCGGAACGCCGCACGGCGGCGCTGGTGACCGGCGAGCTCAGCAGCCTGCCGCCGTTCCTGATGCCGGACCCGGGCCTGAACTCCGGATTCATGCTGGCCCACGTCACGGCCGCGGCCCTGGCCAGCGAGAACAAGCAGATGGCGGCGCCGGCCAGCGTCGACAGCATCCCCACTTCCGCCAACCAGGAGGACCACGTGAGCATGTCGGCACACGGTTCGCGCCGGCTGGCGCAAATGAACGCCAACGCTGCGGGAATCCTGGCCGTGGAGTGGCTGGCTGCCGCCGCGGGCATCGACCTGCTGAGGCCGCTGCGTTCGTCGGAGGCGCTGGAGCGGATCCATGGCCTGTTGCGTGCAAAGGTGCCCGAGCGGGCCGCGGACCGCGAGTTCGCCCCAGACATCGCGGCGGCCCGCGAATTGATCGAGGACGGCGTTCTGACGGAGTTGGCCGCCGAACTCGTGTCCGGAGAGAGCTGACCGCCCCTGTCGGCGGCCCGGTCCGTCCGCACCACGTATCGCTGACCGGTGGACGGGCTGTACTCCTGCACCCGCGGCGGCTCGGCGCTGGTGCTGTCGATTCCGCACTCGGGAAGGCGGGTGCCCGGTCCGATTGCGGCGCGCATGACCCCCGAGGCTCGGGAACTGCCCGATACCGATTGGCGCGTGGACGAACTCTACGACTTTGCGCTGGGCCTCGGCGCAACGGCAGTCCGCGCCAACTACAGCCGCTACGTGGTGGATCTGAACCGGCCGCCGGACGGCGCCTCGCTGTATCCGGGGCAGGTTGCGACCGGCCTTTGCCCGGCCACGCGCTTTGACGGAGGGGCGGTCTACGCGCCGGGGCGGGAACCCGACGACGCGGAGATCGAGCGCAGGCGCATGAAGTATTGGCAGCCCTGGCACGACCGGCTCGAAGCGGAACTCGAACGGGTTCGCGGGCAGCATGGCAAGGCCGTCCTGTACGACTGTCATTCGATTGCGCCGGTTGTACCCCGGCTATTCGCGGGCCGCCTGCCGGCGCTGAATATGGGCACGAACCGGGGGCGGAGTTGCGCACGCGCGCTGCAGGAGCGCGTGGTCGCCGTGCTTGCGGGAAGCGGGTATGAATTCGCGGTGAACGGCCGCTTCATCGGCGGTTTCATCACGCGCCGGTACGGGCAGCCGGGGCGGGACCTGCACGCGCTGCAGATGGAAATCGCCCAGGACGCGTATATGGCCGGCGCCGCTCCGGAGACCTACAGCCGGAGCAGGGCGGCCAGGCTGCGTTCCTGCCTGCGGCAAATCCTGGAGGTCGTCCTGGAGTGGGCCGATTCGCTACAATCCGCGAACTCGAACAAGGGAGAAACGTGAATGAAGAAATCGGCGATCGCAATTGCAGTTCTGGTTCTGGTGGCGGCGGGCATCGTGCTGCCGGCGGGGTACTTCGGCCAGGTAACGGAAACCACGCTCAGGGAACGTATGGCCAACATGCCGTACGGCTTCCAGATGGAGCTGACGGATTACCGGCGGGGCTGGTTTTCTTCCACGGCGCGGCTGGAGTGGGACCCTCTGGGCGGCCTGCCGATGCCAGGCCTGGGTCCGCAGGGCGCGCTGCCGGGCGCTGACGCGATGGATTTGCCGGCAGGCGTCGAGAAGCTGGTTTCGGGGCCGATAGCGATCGATATCGAAATCGCGCACGGACCGGTGTTCTTCGCCGTGGGTCCGGGAGCAGGGCTTTTTCATGCCCGGGGACGGGTCGATTTGGGGGCTGCGGCTTCCGCCGGTGACGAAGAATCGGCGGACGGCTACCTGGAGCTCTACGTGCGTTCATTTTCGGGCGCAACGGTCGACAATCGCCTTGAGGTTGCGGATGCGGAATGGGACCTGGGCACGATGGCGCTCAAGCTGGAGGGTGCGCTGCTGGAAGGCGAGTGGACCGGTCCGGAGTCCTTCCAACTGCAGCGGGCGGCACTCGGCAACATGAACATGAGCGTCGGCGTCGCCGGAACCGGTTTGCGCTTTGCAATGTCGGATCTGGAAAGCAGCACCGAGTTCCCGCAGGGCCTCGAAAGCGGAGCGATACTGGCTCCCTCGCAATCGACCTCCTCGGTCGGCGAGATACTCGTCGAGCAGTCCGACGGCAACGCGGTTCTACGTATGTCCGGCATGAAATCCGAGGAAACGGCATCGCCGGAAGAGGACGGGACCTATCGCGTCGACAGCGACATCACGATTGAGTCGATGGAGGTGCTGAATCGTGAATTTGCGCCGATCGAAGTTCGACAGACGGCCGGCGGTTTCAGCGAGGACTCGCTGTTGCAGCTGCTGACGGCTTTGGGTGACGGCATCTTTGACGCTTCCGCCGCGCCCCAGGCGCCGGAGGACGGCCCGCAAGAGCCGTCAGCGACACCTCCCGCCGGTCCTCCTGCCGGTCCTCCCGCAGCCGCCACTCCGCCACTGAGCCGGGCCATGCAGGAAGCGATCGTCGCATTTCTGGCGGACGGTCCGTACACGGACATGAACGCCGTGCTGACCTACCAGGGGGAGCACACTCTTCGCCTGGACCTGAGCTACTCCTTCGACAAGGAATTCGCTCCGGCCACGCTGGAGCAGGTGAATTTGCTGGGCATTCTTTCCGGCCTGGACTACACGCTGGATGCCGAGATTCCAATTGCGGCCGCCGAAGAACTGTTCGGTCAGGGGATCATCCAGTTGGGGTTGATGCAGGGACTGTTGCAGCCGACCGAAACCACCTATACCGTGAGCCTGGCGCTTGCCGACGGCATGCTCAATATCAATGGTCGGCCAATGCCGATACCGCTGGGGCCTCCCACGGCCGTTCCCGGCATGGCGCCCCCCGGCTAATGCTCTTCCAGGATGCGGCCGTGGCCATAGATCCGGTCGTGGATGCCGCAACGCCTTAGCGCGTCCCAGTAGGTGACGGCGTTGATCGCCAGCACCGGCTTGCCCAGCCAGGGTTCGACCTGGGCGCAGATGTCCATGGCCGGCAGGTTGGTCCCGACCTGCACGATCGCCTCGGCGTCGTCGCCGTCCAGCTCGCGCAAAGCGGAGCGCATTTGCGGTCCCGTCGTGTAAGCGATCTCAATCGGCGACGGGCACTTGAGTCCGATCAGGCGCAGCACGTCGAAGCCCGCCTCCACGAAGTAGTCGCGCACCTGTTCGTCGCCGCGCGGCATGTGCGGCGTCAGCACCGCGATCTTCTCGATCCCGTACGCCCGCAACGCCGCGACGGTGGCCGTCGAGCCCATCGAGATCCCCACTCCGGCCCGCTGCTCCAGGCCGTCCTGAAGTTCCGCCGCCTGTTTCACGCCGCCCCAGAACGCCTCGAGCGCCACGCCCATGATGACGTGATCGACCTGCGCCGAGCAGACCCGGTCGATGGCGTCGCCCATGCCGTCGCGCATGGCCTGAACGTGTTCGAGGAAGTCCTTCTCGGTCGTGATCCTGCGCTGGCGGATGCTCACCCGGCCGGTGTGGTTGGTGACGCCCGGCGGTCGCAGCAGTTCGCACTCGGGCTGCACCGTGGTGTTCGTGGAAGGCACGGCGAGGCCCACGCGCAGGCGGTGGCCGTGGTAATCGGTCATGGTGGGTCTCCGGGGGCCGATGAGCGTGCGGGGGATTGTAATTGCCGACGAAATCATTGAGTATCCGCGCGGATGTCTGAGTCTCCCCACTCCACCGGCGGCGTTTACCGGGTCCTCGGGCTCATTCCCCTGCGCCTCGAGGAAGGGGTGCGCAGCCGCCACGTGAACGCGCTGTACTTCGGCGCGTTCTTCTCCATCGGCCTGCTCACGTTCATCAACGTGCAGCAGGGCTACCTGTTCACGAACCTGGGCATTCCTCAGAGCGAATGGGGCGGGCTGGCCGGCCGACTTCTTCTGATCAACGAACTCGTCGTTCTCGCAACGGTGTACCTGTTGGGAACGCTGTCCGACCGGGTCGGTCGGCGGGTGGTCTACGCGCTGGGCTTCAGCATGGTGGGCATCTGCTACGTGCTCTATCCCATGGCCAACGCGGCCGAGCACCTGTACCTGGCGCGGCCCATATTCGCGATCGGCGCCGCGTGCATTTCCGCCATGCTGGCTTCGGTTATCAACGACTATCCCGACGAGGCCTCGCGCAGCCGGTTCCAGGCGGTGGCCTTCATACTCAACGGGATCGGCATCAGCGTGGTCAACGGGTTGGCCGGCAGGATGATCGGGTGGTACAAGGACCTGGGGCTGGAATCGGTCATGGTGGGGCGGGCCACGTTCTGGACCGCGGCCGGCGTCTGCCTGGTCGTGGCGCTGGTGCTGATCGTTTTCCTCAAGCCGGGGGCGCCGGCCCAGGTTTCGAAACGGGAAGGCATTTTCAAGACCTGGGGCGTGGCGTGGCGGGCGGCGCGCAATCCCCGGGTGGCGCTGGCCTATGTCGGCGCGCTGGTTTCGCGCGGCGATCTGGCCGTGGTGAGCGTGTTCTATTCGCTGTGGCTGCGCCAGGTGGGAATAGAGCAGGGACTGTCCAGCGAGGACGCGCAGGAACGCGCGGTGCTTTTCTACATTGTCGCCCAGGCGTTTGCGGTTCCCTGGGCGGCCATCATGGCGCCGATCCTGGACCGGATCGACCGCGTGGCGGGCATCGCGATCGCCATGTTCCTGGCCGCCTGCGGTTATCTCGCCATGCCGTTCTTCCCCGATCCCATCAGCAACTGGATGTTTCTGGGCGCGGCCCTGATCGGCATGGGCGAAATGTGCGCGCAGCTCTCGGCCATCGCGCTGATCGGCAAGGAAGCGCCGGTGCGCGGCCGCGGCGCGGTGATCGGCCTGTTCAGCTTTTTCGGCGCCGTGGGGATCATGTGTTCCGGAGTCTTCGGCGGCTGGTTGTTCGATAACTGGGCGGCCTACGGTCCCTTCGTGATGGTCGGCTGCGGGAACGTGGTAGTGTTCACGCTCGCGCTGCTGTTGTTGCGGCACGAATCCAGGCGCCGCAAGGCGCAGGCCGCAGGCATCGCCTGACAGTAACCGGCATCAAGAGGGGGAGGAAATGCAAAAGAATCGTCGTGAAATCATCCAGAGCTTCGGCGCGGTAGGAGCCCTCGGGGCTGCCGCGCTCGCATTCGGCCAGGCGCCGCGCAGGGCGGTTGCCGCCGAAGGCGACTCCGGCGCCGCCACCGACTATCTGAGCGGCCCCTACCTGGACCTGCGCACCCCGGGGGGCAATCAGATCGGATATGCCCGCCTGTCCAGCGACCTGGACGAGAGCAAGCAGCGCTACGGCTGGTTCAAGGGTTACGTGATGGGCGTGCGCCCCGGCGAGGCGATCCGCGACCTGTTCGGGTTCGCCGGGTTCGGCGCATCGCGCCTGGAGACCCAGCCGGACGGCGCCATCGCCAAGGTGCTGCGCGAGGTGGGCTACTACACCGACTTGCGCAGCGGCGAGATCCTCGAGGAGTGGCACAACCCCTATCTCGACGAGACCGTGAAACCGGTACCGATCGCCAACGATCCCTTCAATATGGTGATCAGGGACCACTTTTCGCGGCCGCCGCAGTTCGGCGGCCTGAACGAGGCCGACGTGCGCCCGGTGGAGCCGTTCATATTGCCCTGGCGGCAACTGGGGGAACGGTTGCAGATGGAGCGCCATATCCATCTCCACTACCCCAGCGCGCTCGATCCCGAAGTGTGGGTGCGCGAGTCATCGGGCGAAAGGGTCCGGGTATCGGAGTTCTTCGCCTATTCCCTGAACGGCGCCGACATGCAGAACCCCGAACTCACCGCGCTTCCGTCACACGGTGTCTGGAACCGCACGACGCCCTGGCTGCCCTGGATGCTGATGGGCCAGGCCGAGGGTCACTGCCAGTACGCCTGCTTCATGGGGTCGGGCGAGGACCTGGAGATGATCCACGACCGGGCGCTTCTGGATTACACCGAGAAGCACTATGCGAAGTACTTCTCCGCGCCGGAGACCTATTCTCCGGACACGCCCAGCCTGTCCAGCCTGGAAATGTACGAAATCGAGCAGACGCCGGCCCCGCCGAAGCAGGGAACCTGATGGCGGGCGGCGGCAATGTGCTGGTATTCTTGCTCGCCACGCGCCTGCCGCAGTAGGGGCTCCGGTGCTTGAGGGGGCACTGCACGACAGGTTCGCGGAATTAGGAACAACGCAATAAGGGGAAGACTCATGCAATCGAAACGTCGGGAATTCATCAAGGGCTTCGGGGCCGTGGGGGCCTTCGGCGCAGCGGCGCTGAGCATGGGCGCCTGCGGCGACGTCAACGTCACCATCAACGACAATGGCGATGAGAACGGCGAACCGTCCGGCGCGAAGGACTACCTCAGCGGCCCGTACGTGGACCTGAGCACCGGCGAAGGCAACAAGATCGCCTATGCCCGCACCCAGGGCAATCTCGACGAGAGCGTCCAGAAGACGGGCTGGTTCAAGGGCTACGTGATGGGCGTGCGCCCCGGCGAGGCGATCCGCGACCTGTTCGGCTTTGCCGGCTTCGGCGTGTCGCGCCTGCAACAGAACGAAGACGGTTCGATCGCCAAGATACTGCGCGAGGTGGGCTACTACACCGACCTCAAGACCGGCGAGGTGCTGGAGGAGTGGCACAACCCCTACACCAGCGAGACCGTGCCCGTGGTGCCGATCGCCAACGATCCGTTCAACTACGTGATCAGCGATCACTTTCCCGAACCGCCGCGGTTCGGCGGACTCAACGAGGAAGTGCCGCCGAAGATTCCCTTCATTCTGCCGTGGCAGCAGCGCGGCGACCGGGTAGACATGGAGATCCATATCCACCTCTACTATCCGAACGCACTGGATCCGGCGAAATGGGTGCGCGAGTCGACGGGTTCGATGGTGCAGGTATCGGAGTTCTTCGCATTCCACCTGGATGGTGCCCAACTGCAGAATCCCGACAAGACCTCGTTGCCGTACCACGGGGTCTGGAACCGCACGACGCCGTGGCTGCCGTGGATGCTGATGGGCCAGTCGCCGGGCTTCTGCCAGTACGCCGCCTTCATGGGCGCCGGAGAGGATCTCGAACAGGTGCATGACCGGGCGCTGCTCGACTACGCCGAGAAGCACCATCCCAAGTACTTCAACGCGCCGGAGACCTACGATCCGGACGAGGCCAGCCTGTCCAGCCTCGAGTGGTACGCGATCGAGCGCACGCCCGCGCCGCCGAAGCAGGAGACCTAGGCTTCACGAACATTTGAATGAGCGCTTGCGGCCGCCGCCGGCCGGCCGCGGGTGCTTCGGGGTCTTTCACCAGACCCTGACGTCGCCGGCACGGGAGCGATGCTGAGATGCCCAACGGACTCAACTTGGCCAAGGGGCGCGATATGAAGCCGGACCCCTCCGGCAAGCGTCTGGCGGGATTGTGGTTCGTGCCGGGCCTCACGACGACCAACGCGTGGTCGTTCCTGTTCGTTTCGTTTACCACCGTTGGGCTGCTCACCGCGATCACCGGCGTGCAGACCAACGTACTGAGCGAGAACTTCGGCATTCCGGCCAGGGACCAGGGGCAATGGATCAGCGGCCTGGTCCTGTGGACGGAATTCGTGCTGCTGGCCGTGTTCGGCCTCGTGGGCGTGGCCGCGGACCGCATCGGGCGCCGCCAGATCTTCGCGATCGGGCTGCTTCTCATGGGCCTGAGTTACGTCTTTCATGCCTACGCCTTCGAGATCTGGCAACTGTTCGGAGCGCGCGTTCTCTATGCGGTGGGCATAGGCGCGGCCACCGGCATGCTGGCCACCATACTGGCCGACTATCCGCAAGAAATCTCGCGGGGCCGCGTGGTGGCGGTCAGCGGCGCGCTCACCGGCCTGGGGGTGGTGCTCATCAAGCTGATGTTCGGCGACGGCGCGCGGGTGCTGGTGGAGAGCCTGGGCCTGTCCGAAGACTCGGTGCTGCCCCTGGGGCTGTTCCTGGTCGCGGCGGTCGCTTTCGTGACGGCCGCAGTGGCGGCGTGGGGCCTGCAGCCCGGCACGCCGACCACGCGCGAGGAGCGCCCGCCGGTGAAGGAATTGCTTACCGCGGGCGTGCGCGAGGCGATCAGAAATCCTCGCATCGCCGTGGCCTACGCGGGCGCCTTCGTGGCCCGCAGCGACCTCGTGATCCTGGGCAGTTTCCTGACCCTGTGGGGACGATTCGCGGTCGAGAGCGCGGGGCTTACGGGAGCCGAGGCCCAGGCCATGAGCGTGCGCCCGTTTGCCGTCGCCCAGACCGCCGGCCTGCTCTGGATCGTCGTGCTGGGCTTCCTGCTGGAGAAGCGCGACCGGCTCCTGGCGCTGGGGGTGGCCTTCGGGGTTGCGACGATCGGTTACCTGGGAATGTGGTTCGTCGGCGACCTGCTTTCGGTCAGATCGATTCCGTTTTTATGCTTGCTGGGCGCGGGACAGATCAGCGCTTTCTGGGGCGCCACCACGCTGATCGGACGCGAGGCGCCGAAGGCCTCGCGCGGCACGGTCGTCGGCGCCTTCAACCTGAGCGGAGTGCTCGGCATTCTGGTCTTCGTGGCGCTGGGCGGATACCTGTATGACCGGTACGGACCGGAGGCCCCGTTCATCATGGTGGGCCTGGCCAACCTGCTGGTCATGGCGGCCGCCGGAAGTCTGATGCTCAAGGAATCGCGCGCCGCCGCCGCTGCCCAGCGCGCCGAAGGCGCCGCCTGAGGCCGACGCGCGAAATGAACATTCCCTGGGAGTGAGGGCGAGGCATTGAGTGAACCCGCCGGGCGCGTCAACTGGCGCGCGCTGTTGAACCCGTACTTCCTGCAGGTGTTCGGCATCTGCCTGTTCGGCTGGACGCTGGCCAACATGGACCAGGCGTTCTTCGGCTATGCCATCCCGCCGATCAAGGAAACGTTCTCGATCGGCGATCCGCAAATCGGCCTGATCCTGTCGGCATCGTTCCTGGCCGCCGCGTTCTTCATCGTGGTGGCCGGACTGCTCACTGACCGCTACGGCAGGCGGATGATGTTTTCCGTATTCCTTGCCGTTTCGGCGCTTATGGTCGGCCTCTTTTCGCTGGCGGAAACGCTGGCCATGCTTGTGTTCCTGCGCCTGGTCGGGTGGTGCTTGTGTTCGGGCATGGTGCCGATCATCAATTCCTATGTGGTGGAGGCGTCGCCCGCCCGGTTCCGCGGGTTCAACGCCGGCATCCTGCAGATCGGTTATCCGCTGGGATGGTTTATCGGGGGACTGCTGGCGGTCGAATTGATGGGGAATCCCGCGATCGGCCGATCGGTGGGCGCGTTTCTGGAGTCGCTGGGCCTGCTGTCAGCGGAGGCCGTGCAAGGGGCCGGCAGCTGGCGCCTCTTGTTCATGGTGGCGTTTCTGGTCATACCTATCGCCGTGGTCCTGTACTGGTTCATACCGGAGAGCCGCCGGTTCCTGGCCGAAAAGGAGGCGCAGGAAGCGAGTTCCGAAGCGGGCATGACGGCCCGTGACCGCATAGCACTGTTACTCAGCAAGCAATACATCCGCCGCGTTTCGCTCGGATGGATCGCTTCGCTGACCTTCGGCGGCGCTTACGCCGGAACCGCGTTCTTCTTCCCGACGTTCTTCCACGAAGTGCGGGGCCACACGCTGGAGGAAGCCAACCTCATTGTGGGCGTCTCGTACGGCATCGGCGCCATCGGCTACATCGCCTCATCGCTGGTCGGCGAATTCCTGACTACCCGCCGCAATACCGTGGCGATCTGGGTCTTCATCGCCATTCCCATCTGCGCAGCCGTGTTCTGGCTGGATCTGGGACTGGAGGCCGACATCGCGCTGATGGCGGCGATGACCTTCTTCTTCTACGGCACGATCGCCGTGCTGCAGACCTACCTGGCGGAGGTGTTTCCCACCCGGGTGCGCGCCACCGCGGTAGCCTTCGTGGCCGGAATCGGCATCAATATCGGTTTCGCCGTCTATCCGCTGGTGGTCGGTGCGCTGGCCGTGGTCATCGGCTGGCAATGGGCTTTCACCGTCACGGTGTTGCCCAGCCTGTTGCTGACCGGGGTGTCCACACTGTTTCAGATCAACGTCCGCTCCGGCGAGCGCCTGGAGGACATCTCGGACTAGCAGTCAATAGACGTTGGGGATGATCCTCCAGGGGACCCGCTTGCGGTACTCTGCCCACAGACCCCCGTATTTCTCCGCACAGCGGCGGTCGTCGTGGCGTTCGCGCGGGACGAGCAGCACCAGGTAATAGAGCGGATACAGCCAGGGTCCCGGTTCCAGCGGCCGGCCCAGCGACAGCGCCAGACCGCAGGCCATCATGATTTCGCCCAGGTAGTTGACGTGGCGGGAGACGCCCCAGAAACCGCTGCACAGGATGCTGCTGGCGCCGTCGGAAATGACCCGGGGCTTCATGACGCCAAGGAACGCCCGCCCGGAATCGCGTTTGAAAGTGAATTTCTGCATGTTGGACCCGCGGGCCAGCATCCAGCCGCCGAAAAAGACCAGCGCCGCAATGAAGTACAGCCATTGCGGCGCCTCCGGGTCGGGAAGGTCGGCCACCGCCCACAGCCCTACGCCGTAGAAATACGGATACCAGGCCAGGCATCCCCAGACGAGCTTGAACCCCAGGCGCTCGGCGACGAGATCGTAGGTGTAGAGATGCACGCGCTCGAAGAACAGGTAGTCGCAGATGAACCAGGTGAACAGCATGACGTAGAGCACGACGCCGGGCGAAAGATCGAGGGGATTGTCGAGATGGTGATGGCCCGCGAAGGAGAGCAGGTTCAGTTGCAGCAGTGTCGCGCCGGCCACGTACAAGTACATCTTGGCGTCCACGCGTCCCCCGAACATCCGCGGGTTGGCCCGCCGGCCCAGGTAATAGTCCGCCAGCCAAGAGCGCCGCCGCGCGGGAGCGGAAAACACGACGGCCGCGGACACCAGCAGACCGAGCACGCAGCCGCCCGCCGCCCCGGACCAGCGGTGATGCCACAGCCAGTCCCAGGGCATGACGCCGTAGTGGCCCAGTACGAACCAGGCCGCTACGCAGATTGCGAATACCGGCAGCCCGTTCAGCCGGTAGCCGAGCCGCGCGCCGGTTTCCTCATGCCGGGCATAGCCTTCGATGCGCCGCGCCGGCAGCACCAGTTGGAGGACCAGGACGGCGGCAAAAATCAGCCAGGAGGAAAAGAAGCCCGACAGGAAGCCGCTCATACCACCTTTTTCATCGTCCTGCCCATCGCGCGGATCAGCGGCTTGCGCGGCAGCAGTCGCGTCATGAGCTGCCACCCTATGCGGTTGATCAGTCCGGGGACCACCTTCGGACCCTTGCCCAACGCATCCAGCGTGGCCCGCGCGACGGTCTCCGGCGTGAGCATGCCCGGCACCCTGCGGCCGAAGTTTCTGAAATAGGCCGGTGTGCTGATGGCAGCCGGACACGACACCACCACGTCGATGCCTTCTTCGCCCAGCTCGTACCAGAGCGCTTCGCCGAGCGTGGTGTTGAACGCCTTGGTGGCCGCGTAGGCTGCGATCCCCGGCCAGCCTTGTATGCCCGACATGGAGGACATCAGGACCACGGCTCCCCGGCCGCGGCTGCGCATGGGATCGAGCAGCGCCCGAGTGAGGGCGAGCGGGCCCAGCACGTTGACCCTCGCTATCCGCTCAAGCGTGTCCTGCGTCATCTCGACAAAGGGACCGGTGGGGATCAGCGCCGCGTTGTAGACCAGCAGGCCAGGCGAAATATCTCCGCAGAAGGCCTCGAGTCGCGAAGCCGGGTCCGGGTCCGACAGGTCCAGCACCTGCCAGCGCGCTTCTATCCCGTAATCAGCGTTCAGCCGCCCGGCCAGTTCCGCCAGCAATTCTTCCCGCCGCGCCAGCAGCAGGACGTTCATGCCGCGCTCCGCGAGCTGTTCGGCGAAAGCCGCGCCCAGGCCTTCGGATGCGCCGGCAACCAGGGCCCAGGCCCCGTAACGCTTACGGAAATCGCTCACTGGCCGTACAGTAACCGAAATGACGAATACCAGCTCGAATCCGCCCGGACGAAACGTGCGCGTGACCCTGCTGCTCGGCGGGCAGCGGCGCGAATTCCGCATGGACCCATCGCGCGGGCTGGACGTGTTGAGCGCCGCCATCGAGGCCGGGCACACGCCTCCGCATTCCTGCCGCAGCGCCATCTGCGCCACGTGCAGGGCGCGGCTGCTGGAGGGCGAGGTCCGGATGCGCAAGGACCATGCGCTGCTCAAAGAGGAAATCGAGGCCGGGTTCGTGCTGGTCTGCCAGTCGCTTCCGCTCAGCGAACGGCTAGTACTGGATTACGAGACTTTATGAAACCAAATGAGACCTTCTAATCCCTTCTGGTCAATGTCTCGTGGCCGTTTGCCCAAAGGGCTTTGGTGTTATGATCGCCAAGTCGAGTTTCCCGAATTTCGGGCATCAGTTCCCCGGAGGAAAAACGGATGAAGAAAGGCAGTATTCCCTTTGGTTTTCTTGCCCTTGCGATGATCGCTCCGATGGCGGTTGCGCAGGAAGACGGCATGGTTCTTGAGGAAATCATCGTCACGGCCCAGCGCCGCGAGCAGAGCCTGCAGGAAGTTCCCGTGGCGGTGACCGCCTTCACGGGCGAGGCGCTTGAGATCGCCAACATCACCGAGGCGGCCCAGTACCTGAACCTCACGCCCAACGTGAGCTACACGGAAGACGGCCAGGTGGGCTCCCGCGGCATCAGCATCGCGATGCGCGGCGTCAGCAACATCAATACCGACGAGAGTTCCTTCATTCAGTCCATCGGCGTGTACCTGGACGAGTTCAGCGTGGCGTCCGTGGGGCAGGGCACGGTCAACCCGCAATTGCAGGACCTGGAGCGCCTCGAAGTGCTGCGCGGTCCGCAGGGCACCTATTTCGGGCGCAACGCCGTGGGCGGCGCGCTCAACCTGACCACCCGCAAGCCGCAGCCCGAATTCGACTACAGCGCTTCGCTGGGCTTCAGGAACTTCGAAAACGCCGCCGAGCAGTACGATTTCAGCGGCATGATCAACCTGCCGGTGTCGGACAACTTCATGCTGCGCGGCGTGCTCTACTACGAGGATTCCGGCGGCCTGGTCGAGAACATCGTGCCGGGCGGCGGCGATTCCGGCCACGATTACACAATGGTCCGGGTGTCGGCGCGCTGGCTGCTCGACGACGCGACCACCGTGGATCTGATGCTGATGAACAGCGACGAGAATCAGGGCCACGACGAGAACGTGCCCGCCGGCGTCTGGGACACGGACTCCGTGGCGACCTTCCTGTTCCGTGGGCCCAGCGGAGGCCTGCTGGCCCCGGTGGACCCCGGCACCGGTTTCTGGCCCGAGAACCGCAGCAAGACCGCGCGCTCGGCGATAGGCGAGAAGAACGAGAACAGCACCAGCATCGCTATCCTCAAGGTCAGCCGCGAGATGTCGGACACCGCTACCGTGAACTGGATCAGCGGCTGGATCGACACCGAACTGGACCGTGTTTTCGATAACGACCTGGTCCCCGAGAATGTCGTGTTCCGCGATCAGACCCGCGAAGGCACGTCGTTCAGCACCGAGCTGCGCCTGGACATCACGTCCGATGCCTTCGACTGGACCGTGGGCGCGATGTACGCCCGCGACGAAAAGGACATGTCGAATGCCGTGCAGTCGGGCACGACCACCGTGGTCAATGGCGTGGACCATGCCTTGCAAGTCCCCGCGCTGCCCCCGGCCTTTCTCCCCGCCGTTTGGGGTTGGCCGGAAGGGGCTTTCTTCTGCCTGGCCTGCGCCGATGACGGGTTTGAGTTGACCAGTGTGGCGGTCTTCACGGACGTGACCTGGCACATGACGGACCGGTTCGACTTCACGCTGGGCGGCCGCTACACATCCGATGATGTCACCAATACCTACCTGCCGTATGGATCATCGCCGGCAGGGCCAAAAAATCCGCGCTGGCCCAACAACCTGGTGCCGACCATGGAGATCAGCGGCGAGGAAACATTTACCGATCTTTCTCCCCGGGTTGCGCTGTCCTACGATCTCACCGACGAAGCCACGGTTTACGCCACGGTGTCGCGGGGGTACAAGGCCGGCGGTTTCTCGCTGGGCCGCAACGGCGCCGACAACTCGGCGATCAACGAGGTCTTCGATCCCGAAATCCTGACCAACTACGAAGTGGGCGTGAAGTCCGAACTGTTCGACGGGCGGGCCCGCTTCAACGCCGCGGCCTTCCTGCTGGACTGGGAGGACCTGCAGCTCGAGACCTTCTTCTTCCTGGTGCCGGGCGACGCCACGACCAACGTGGAGCTCACGATCAACGTCCAGGAGGCGCGCGCCACCGGCCTGGAAGCGGAGTTGGCGGCGCTGGTCACCGAGAACCTGACGCTGACGGCGGGCCTTGGCGTGATCGACACGGAGATCCTTAGCGACGACGTCGCTCGGCTGAGCGGCAATTTGTTCGTCGACCTCAAGGGCCAGCCGCTGCCGCGTGCGCCGGAATTGACCTGGAGCATGGCGGCCGACTACGCGTTCACGCTGGATCAGTTCGATGGCTGGGCGCGGCTGGAGTGGATCTACAAGGATTCTCAGTACTCGACCATCGAGGACGTGACCTACCTGCAGACGAGCGGCGCGACCATCTACTCCGATCCGCTGACGCAGACGGACTGGATTGCGCAGGTGCCGAGCCGCACCGACGGCTATCCGTTCCGCACCCCCGAAGTGGACATTTTCAATCTGCGGGCCGGCGTGCATCTGAGCGAGTGCTGGGAAGTCGTGGCCTACGTCGAGAACCTGACCGACGAGGAGTACTTCACGGGCACCGGCGAGAACTTCGGCTTCAGCGGCTTCCGGCTGCGTCCGCATCCGCGCATCTGGGGCGCCAAGGTCAATTACAAGTTTGGCCGGTAGACGGCCGGCGAACCTGATCCCGGGAGAGAGGGCATTGCCCTCTCGGAGGTCCCGCCTTCCGCGAGGGCGGGACGCCCTCGCCTTCGGCGCTCTCGCGCCAGTTCTTGCATTCGCCGCGGTCGCGTTCCTGGCGTCTTCTCCAGCGGTTGCCCAGACCCGGGACGTCAATTTCGCCGTGGTGGGCAAGCACGCGGGGTATGAGCAGGTCGGCGCAGGCAAGCCCAGGCGCCAGTACTACTCCTTCTTTTCCGAGATCTTTCTCGCCGACGGAACGCCGCTCGGCGAAGCCGTGCTGATCCGGCCGGACGGCCGCGAGGTTCAATTCACGGATCAGCGCGCCGTCGTGGGTCCCTCAAGAGACCGTATCCTGCTGATCCGGGGCGACCGGACGTACGACAGCGAGGCGGAAATCGACGAAGAATGGCCCAATGGCAAGTACGTCTTTCGTTACTCGCCGCCGGGCGCGACCGCTCCGGTTTCCATACCCGTCCGGCTCGGCGAGGGCCGATACCCCGAGGGTCCGCAGGTGTGGCTGGAGCAGAACGGCGAGCAGGTCCCCTTCGACGGCGTCGATTCCATGTTTGACCTTGTCGTCCGGTACACGCCTTTCGATTCCGGTCGCGCGGACCCGCGCGAAATCGTCGACGACATGATCTTCGTGATACTGCGCGATGAGGAGAACTACAAGGTGGACCACAGCGGCCGTCCCTTCCAGGGCCAGCGCTTCATGCTTTATTCGGACACCGAACGCGTCATTCCGGCGGCCGCCCTGGCGCCGGCAAGCCGGTACGCATTGAGCGTCGAGCACGCGATTCTCGAGGAAACGGCCCGCGGCTCCGGCGTGCCGGTGATGTCAACCCGGGCGGTAACGACGGCGCTGGAGATTCACACGCTGCCGCCGCTCCCCCAGATCATGGATCAGGGCTAACAGCCTCTAGTCCTTGTAGTCTTCGATGTCGGGCGGGTTCGGCTGCCGATAGATCGACTCGGGAAATTCGGCCTGTTCAGCGCCATCGGGGGTGCGAAAGCGCAAGCCGTGACCTTCCTTGATCGTGTAGGGAACCTGCGGTTGTCCCCCGGTTTCGAGGTTCAGTGAATACAGGCGTTGCCGCAATTGCCGTGCGACGGGCTTGTGCCCGGGGTCACCGATCAGATTGCGCATTTCACCCGGGTCGCTACGCAGGTCGTACAGCTCGTCGGTGTCCCAGATGCCGTGGTACTGAATGAGCTTGAAGTCGTCGGTGCGAAGCGCAAAGGTCGTGGGCGTCTGCGGGAATACCCAGTTCCAGAAATACTCGTAATACAGTTCGGAACGCCAGTCCTGCACATTCTCTCCACGGGCCAGGGGTCCGAAATCGGCGCCATGCACGGGACTCGAAGGCGTAACGCCGGCCAGTGCAAGCAGGCTGGGCGCGATGTCGATGTTGGCCACCATTTCGTCCACCACCGCGCCCGCGGGGAAGCGCCCGGGTGCGTAGGCGAGCAGCGGAACGCGAATGGATTCCTCATAGGCGTTGCGCTTGTCGATCAGCCCGTGTTCGCCGAACAGGAAGCCGTTGTCGCCCATGAACACCACGATCGTGTCCTGCGCTATGCCCTGGCCGTCGATCCATTCGAGAAGCCTTCCCAGGCTGTCGTCCACTGCCGCCAGCGCACGGTTGTAATTGCGCTTGTATTCGCGAATATCGAGGTCGCCGTGATAGGCGAAATCCACGCCGTGCCAGCTGTTGCGCTGATTGCGGACCCACATCGGCTTGCCGGCGTAGTTCTCCGGCGTGTCCGCCGAACTGCCCGGCAGTCTGGTTTCGACATCCGCGTAGAGCTCCCTGTGCCGCTCCGCGGGCATGAAATCCGCGTGAACGGCCTTGTGTGACAAGTACAGGAAGAACGGTTTCCCGAGCTCGCGCCCTTTCAGCCACTCCATCGCGTAATCGGTCAATTCGTCGGTAATGTAGCCCTGCTGCGGAACGCGGTTTCCGTTGACGTTGATCGTGCTGCCGTCCACCGGAAAGTAGTTGCCCTGCCCGGCGAAGCTGACCCAGTAATCGAATCCCGGCTGTTTTTCGTCGCCGTGCAGGCCCATATGCCACTTTCCGACAAATGCGGTCTGATAACCGGCCGCCTGCAGGTCCTGGGGAAAGAAGCGCGTGCCGGGACTCAGGCTGCGCTGCAGATTGTCAACTATGCCGTGCGTGTGGGCATAGAGGCCGGTGAGGATGGAAGCGCGGCTCGGCGAACACAGCGAGGTCGTCACGAAGGCGTTTCTGAAATGCACGCCCTGCGCCGCGAGCCGGTCCATGTTCGGCGTGCGGATTTCCTCGTTCAGGAAACCCAGGGCGTCATGTCGCTGATCGTCCGTGAGCACGAAGATGATGTTCGGCCGGGCCGGAGCATCCGCGGGGTCCTGCACGCACGCGGAGAGCGGAATCAGCAGCGGTATCAACGTCAGACACAATTTCCTCATCGTTGCGTTCCTTTCTGCCGTAACGGGTCGTGTGACACGGGCTAGAAAAAGACCTCCAGCGGCTCGTGCGGAGCGTCGCAGTCGATCAGGTCCACTCTTTTTTCGCGAATCCGTAAATTCTCTCCGACGGGCGTCAGCCGGTAGGTGAACCGGCCCGCGAAGCTGCGGACCCTCTCGCCCTGGCGCTCGATCATCTGAAACCGCCGTTCCACGATCCAGTCGCCGCTTTCCTCTTCGATTTCACGAAGCGCGGCCGGTCCCACGTTGCGGCTCGTGCGATTCCCGCCGGCAAGGGAATGCGCTGCCTCGTGCGTTATGCGATCGATGCGCATTCGCATCAGCCCGCGCTTCTCGTGAAATAGGGACGAGTGCGATTGCGCGTCGTCCTGGGTCGGTGAAAGCGGCGCCCAATAGAGGCAGTCTTCGCTGAACAGCGCCAGCCATTCGTCGTACCGCCCCAGGTTCAGGTACTCGCATTCGAGGTACAGGACGCGTTCCGCCGCCTCAAGCCGCGACGAGGGAACTTCGACGTTTTCCGCCAGGACGATCACCGGCTATTCCTCCTCCATCAGTATCCGCCAGGCGCGGTACTGGGACCGAACGTATTCTTCGCTCAGCGCGGTGTCCGGGCCGGCACCGGGCGTTTCGTCCCGGCGGTGCTGGCTGACCTGTCCCGGCCGACCTTCAAGTCCCTGCTGCACGCGGCGATAGGCTTCCGCATCGTCCGGTTTGACCAGCGAGGAGGGCGAGTGAATCGTGTTGGCGTAGCGGATGTTGCGCAGGAAGTGCGACTCCGGCGCGCCTTCGGCCTTCAGGGTCCAGCTCTCGACCAGCGTACGGTCCGGCGCCAGCGGGGTGAGCCGGCGCATCTGCATGTACTGCGGATGGGCCGAGGCGCCGGGATAGAAGCAGGCGTTGTGCAGGTTGCGGGTCAGCACGCGGTCCGCGCGCCGGGCGCCCCAGGCGTCTTCCAGCGCCGCCCGGTAGCCGGCGTCCGTTCCGTCCGTTTCCTTGCGAAAGCCGCTCATGTCGCTGTGGCCGTGGGGATGGCAGCGCACCTCTAGCTCGCCGAACGTGGCCAGCGGCTGGCCGTTGGCGGCGACCCAGCGAACCTCTTCCCGGGGCTCTCCCTTCGTGGCTGCGGCGCGGGCGGCGGAAATCGAGGACTCGTGCACGTGCGGCGGGTGCAGGCCGTCGTGCAGGTTCTCCAGGTACACCTTCCAGTTGCAGCGCAGCACGATGGCCAGCCGGCCGCCGGCCACGTCGAGTCTGCCGATGGGCGAGCGATCCGCCATCAGGTCCAGGGCCTCGCCTGCCGGACCCAGGAACTTGGCCAGCGGCAGCGGCGTTTCGGGTTCCTCCAGGCGCACGAAAGCGAAATCGCGGTACGTTTCCACCGGATACGATTCGAGCGACCAGGCCGGATCTCCACGGCGCGGCGCCTCGTCGCCTTTGTAACCGCCGGGCAGCGGAAGCTGCTTCAGCGTCCCGTCGGTCGCGTAAGTCCAGCCGTGATACGGGCAGCGCAACCGCCGGGCTCGGCCGCAATCGCGCCCCACCACGGCAGCGCCGCGATGGGCGCAACGGTTGAGCAGGACGCGCGGCGTTCCGTCCTCGTGCCGGATGAAGATCAGCGGCCGGCCCGCCACCGTGACCCGCCGGTAGTCGCCCGGCTGCGAAATTTCGCTCAGGTGCCCGACGTAGTTCCAGCAGCGGGCGAACACCCGTTCGATTTCCGCGGCGAAAACCTCGCGGCTCGTATAGACCCGCCCGTCGACGGCCCCATCCCGAACCATTTCCCCGAACATGGCCGCATATAGTATGCGCGGGCCATGGGGAAAGGCGTGCAAAGTCGAGCAGGGCGATGGTGGATCGTGGCCGTGGCGGCCTTCGGGCTGTCCACCAGCCCCGGACAGTTCGCCTACGGCGCCTTCAGCCTCTTCATCGAGCCGCTGGAGCAGGAATTCGGCTGGGCGCGCGCCGACATGAGCCTGGCGCTGACGCTGTTCACCCTCTGTCTTGCCGTGACCCTGCCGTTCATCGGGCGGCTGGTGGACCGCTATGGTTCCCGGCGGGTGCTGGCGCCGTCGATGCTGGTGCTCGGCGTCGGTCTGTGCATGCTCGGCTGGCAACTGGACGCGCTCTGGATACTGCTGACCGTCTATGTCCTGATCGGCGTGCTCGGCGCCGGCGCCAACAGCCCGCCCTATATGCGCACGGTCTCGTCCTGGTTCGATCGCCGCCGCGGCCTGGCCATCGGCACGGCCATGGCGGGCGCCGGGCTCGGCTACGCCTACGTGCCGCCCATGGTGCGCTACATCAACGACGCGTACGGCTGGCGTTTCAGCTTCCTGGCGCTGGGGGCGATCATCATCTTCGTGGCCACGCCGCTGGTGGCCCTGTTCCTGAAGGATCCGCCGCGACCGCAGGGCAGGGTGGCGCCGGGGTCCGACGCACCCGCCGGCGAGGCGGCCGGGGACGCCTGGCGCGAGGCGATGGGCCGGGGCGTGTTCTGGATGCTGATCTGCGTGTTTGCGCTGCTGTCGTTCAGCCTCTACGGCATGCTGGCGCACTTCAAGCCGATGCTCAGCGACATGGGCATTCCGGGCGAGGAAGCCGGATGGATCGCCGGCATGGTGGGCATCGCCGTCATGGTTTCGCGGGTCGTGATCGGCTATCTCATCGACCGGATCTTCGCGCCCCGCGTCGCACTGGTGGTGTTCCTGTTTTCCGCGGCCGGAATGGCCGTCCTGGCCACCGGTAACGCGGCGGGCTTCGCGATACCCGCGGCCTTGCTGCTGGGCCTGAGCATGGGCGCGGAAATCGATCTGCTCGCCTATCTCGCCGGGCGCTATTTCGGCCTGAAGTCCTTTGCCGTGATCTACGGACTGCTGTTCAGCGCGTTTCTGGCCGGCACCGCGCTCGGTCCCTGGGCCTACGGAGCGGCCTACGACGCCGACGGTTCCTATGCGGCCATGCTGCTTGTCGGCGCCGGCTGCTGCGCCCTCGCCGCGCTGATCACCGGCTTCCTGCCGCGCTGGCCCGATCCATCGAGAGCGCCTTCATGAGGGAATGGGTGAACCGGCTGGCCGAGGCCGGCGAACTGCTGGTCGCCGAGCGGGCGGTCGATCCCCGTTTTGAACTGGCGGCGGTGACCAAACGGGCCCAGCAGGCGGGCAATCGCCCGATCCTGTTCCGAAACGTCAGGGGGACGCGGCTTGAAGTCGTGACCAACCTGTTTGCCGATGCCCAGCGCCTGCGAGGCCTGGTGCCCGTGAAAGAAGGGCCTTTCGCCGCCGCCTACGCGAGCATGCTGGACGCGGCGGAATCCCGGGTCGTAGCGCCGACGCGGGAGGCCCCGGCGCCCGGTGACCTTCAAAAGGGGCAGCTTTCCGATCTGCCGCTGATCACCTACCATGAGCGCGACGCCGGGCCGTATTTCACCGCGGCGATCGTTCTGGCCCGCGATCCCGATACCGGCGTACCGAACCTGTCATTCCACCGGGCGATGTACGCCGGTCCGCGGGAACTGCGCCTGCGGCTGGGCGACAGCCACGATCTCACCGACTACCAGCGCCGCGCGGAGGAGGCTGGACACGCGCTGCCCGTTGCGCTGCTGATCGGCGTACCGCCGGCCGTGTTCATGGCCGCCGGCACTCACCTGCCGGCCGGAGTCGACGAGTACGCCCTGGCCGCGGAGCTGGCAAGCAAGCGGGTGGCCGTGTATTCCGGAGCGGACAGCGGCCTCCCGGTCCCCGCCGCCACCGAAGTCGTCATCGAGGGCCGCATCCTGCCGGGTGAAAGACGCCCCGAGGGGCCATTCGGCGAGGTGCTCGGGTATTACGTGCCCGAAGCACCTAATCACGTCATGGAAGTCGAGTGTGTCACATGGCGGCGCGACGCCCTGTTCCACAGCCTGTTGTGCGGTTCGCGCGAGGACCTCGCGCCGCTGGAAGCGATCAACTCCGCGCGCGTGTATCGCGATTTGAGCCGACGCTTGCCCGGAATCGTCGACGTCTCCTGCGCGCCCGCGTTCATGAACACGACGGTGCAGATCCGACCGCAATACAGGGAGCACGCGCGCGATGTAATGGAGGTGGTCTTCGACAGCCACGCCGACTACAACCAGCTGTGCTGCGTGGTGGAGGAGGACGTGGACCTGAGCGACATGAACGCCGTGATGCACGCCTTCATCACCCGCGGACGCGTCGATGCGCGGACCCTGGTCATCAGCGACCGCGCCGGGTTCTATCGCGACACGCAGAGCGATTTCGTGGGCAGGGTAGGGCTGGACGCCACCCGCCCCTTCGGCCGGGAAGACGAGTTCGTCGTAAAGGAAGTGCCGGGGCTGGACGCCGTGCGGCTGGCGGATTATCTGACCCGCGGCAGCAGGATGTAGGGCCAGGGGCTGGGCATTTCGCTGACCGGCATCTCGATCAGGCCCGGGGCGTCGGCCGCTAGCGCTTCCCGAAGCGCCTTGCGCAGTTCTTCGGGCGTGCGGGCGCGCCAGGCTTCCAGCCCGAACGACTCGGCCATGGCCTTGAAATCGGGATTGGTAAGGCCGGAGGCGAAAACACGCCCCGAGTAGCGTTGCGCCTGGTCGCGGCGCACGTTGCCGTAGGCGTCGTTGCTGAACACGATCACCACGACGTTGAGTCCGTGGCGCTTCGCGGTGGCCATTTCCGCGCCGGCATAGAGAAATCCGCCGTCGCCCGCGAACGCGACCACCTTGCGGTCGCGATGCGCCGCCTGCACGCCCAGGGCGGTGGGATAGCCGTAGCCGAGGTTGCCCTGGAAGTTGCTGCTGATGTAGTGCCGCGCCCGGTAGGAAGGAAACGCGAACCAGGACGTATAGGCCATCTGGGTGACCTCATCCACCAGAAAGCCGTCTTCCGGCAACTCCTCGCGGACCACTTCGAGCACCGCGACCTGAGGCGCATTGTTGCGCGCGAATTCCTTCCCGAACCGTCGCTTCAGGCCCAGCAGTTCCTTCTTGCGCGATTCCCGCTTGCGGTTGACGCTTTCCAGCGCATCCGCCAGATGCGAAAGCCCGGCACCGGCGTCGGCGCAGAGCGACACGGTCGGCGCGCGCCCGCGATCGAAGGCGCTGTCGTCCGCCTCCAGCCGCACCACCGGCAAGCGGTCGTCCAGGCCCCATTCCAGTTCGGGTTCCGTGAACCGGGTGCCGACCGCCAGCACCGCGTCCGCATCGCCCCAAAGCGCGTGGGCCGCCGGAAGGTTGATCCCCAGGTAGTGACGCTCGTCGATGACGCCCTTGGCATTGAAGTTGGCGGCCGCCGGAGCTTCCAGCATTTCCGCCACCCGCTTGAGTTCCGCTCCGGCATCCAGCGTGCCTGGTCCGGCGATGATGATCGGATTTCGCGCGGAACCGAGAATGCGGGCCGCCTTCTTTACCGCGTCCGGGTCCGGCGCGCTCGTTTCGTACGAGGAAGCCGGTTCGAGCAGCGTAACATCGCAGTCACCCTCCATTACGTCCGGAGCCATTTCCAGCGCCACCGGAAGGGCCCGTCCCGTATGCAGTTGCCGGAACGCCTCGGCCACCTTTGCCGGCGCATCCGCGCCGCTCGCAATACGCTCGGCCCACTTCGTCAGGCGCTGCAGGATCCCGAGTTGATCGTGGATCTCGTGCAGCATGCCCCAGCCCCGGTCGATGTGTTGCGAGGGGACCTGCCCCGCCAGGCACAGCACGCGTGAGTTGGTGGCATAGGCCGTGACCAGGGCGGACCCCGCGTTCAGGACGCCGGGTCCCGGCACCACGCTGAACACGCCGGGGCGCCCGGTGGAGGCGGCATAGCCAAGCGCCATATAGGCCGCGCCCTGTTCGTGGCGGGAATTGATGACCTGAACGGGACGCTCATACTGCGCCAGCGCGTCGAACAGTCCGTAGGTCTGACCGCCCGGGAGCCCGAAGACCGTGTCGACGCCGTGCGCGAGCACCGAGCGCGCCAGCGCTTCGCCGCCCGTCATCCGCTCACTCATCGCGCGGAACTCCGCCGCAGTAGCGGTTTGCGCCGAAGATGGGGGCGCGCCGGAACCGGCACTTCATTCCTCGTGGGCGATCATCACTTCGAACTCCGAGCCGGTATCGCGGCAGAACTCGACCGCGTCCTTGCCCGCGGCGGCGTTTTCCTCCGAGCGCATTGCCGTTTCGAAGTCCTCCCTGGAGCCGAACTGCAATCCCACCACCAGATAGAAGGAGGGGTCGCCGCCCATGGCGTTGCCCGTGATCCGGTTCACGACCAGTTTCTTCAGTCCCGGAATCTTTCGCACGATCGGCGCGTGAACGTCGCGAAAGTAGTTGTCGAAAGCCTCGACGTCGTCGGGACGTGTGTATGTAACAAGAATCTTGTGCATTTTGGCACCTCTGGATCGTCTCTTTTCCGCGCGCCGCCCCGACGATCGTCGTGCGGCGGGCGAACTATCTTAAGGCTTGTTCCGTTGCCGGCGGAACTCGTGCTGGGGGAAACTGCCGAGCACGCGGACGATGTCGGTGTAGTACTCGATTTCCTCAAGCGCCGAAAGCACCGGGGAGTCGGACTCGTGGCCCTCGACCTCGACATAGAAGCGCGCCCGGTCGAAGTTCTCCGTGCCGATATAGCTCTCGAGCTTGGTGAGGTTGACGTTGTTCGTGGCGAAGGCCCCCAGCGCCTTGTACAGGGCCGCCGGAACGCTGCGAAGCTGGAACCACAGCGACGTGATGTAGCCCGTGTCCGGATCGGCGGGCCCAGTGTTCTTTTCCCTGGCCAGCACGATGAAGCGGGTCGTATTGTGCTGCGCGTCCTGAATGTCGCGGCCCAGGCTGTTCAGTTGATACAGTTCGCCCGCCAGCGCCGAAGCGATCGCGCCGATGGATGGATCGCCCCGCTGGGCCACCCGCTCCGCGGCCGCGGCGGTGTCGCTGGCCGCTCGCGGCTCAAGCCCCCGCTCACGCAGATAGCGCCTGCACTGCGCCAGCGCCTGGGGATGGCTGTAGACCGCCTTCAGGCCCTCGAACGTGGCGCCGGGTACGGCCAGAAGATCGTGGCGTATCGGCTGGAAATACTCGGCCACGATATGCAGGGCCTGGTGCGGGAGGAGCTGGTGGATGTCCGCCACGCGTCCCCCGAGGTTGTTCTCGATCGGGATCATGGCCAGGTCCGCCCGCCCGGCCTCCACGATTTCGAACACATCCTCGAACGTCGCGCAGGGAATGGCCTCCCTTTGGGGATGAACGGCGCTGCAGGCCAAATGCGACCAGGCGCCCGCGATGCCCTGATAGGCGATGCTCACGCGTATGGCGCTCCGCGGAAAACGGCGCGAGTATACTCCCCCGCCCCGTCCATTGGATTCGTGGAGCATCTGCATGATCGACAAGGAAACCGGCCGCAACCTGGACGCCGCGGTGCTGCGCCGCCTGCTGAAACACCTCGATGACAACAGGGACGTGCAGAACATCGACCTGATGATCGCCGGAGGGTTCTGCCGCAATTGCCTTGGCCGCTGGTACGCGGAGGCCGCCGCGGACCGCGGCATGGAAATGACCGAAACCGAAGCGCGCGAACGGATCTACGGTATGCCCTACGCCCGCTGGAAGAAGAAATACCAGAAACCTGCCACCGAGGAGCAGCTCCGCCAATTCAAGCTCCGTCATGGCTGATCGCACGATCTTCACCGATGCCGGCGCTCAATGTGCGTGTCTCCTGAAACAGCTTATGCGAAGTCAGGCAGGCGGCGCTCGGCTTCCGGAAGGTCGATTTCCTCGTAGACAGGCAGTCCGCCGCGGAAAGGGGGCAGGGCCTCGCCCTCTATCAGCGGCCGTAGATAGGTTCGGGCGGCCCCGGTGATGCCGTAGCCGTCTTCCGTGATGAACCCGCGCGGCAGTTCTTTCTCGCGATTGGCCACCCGGTCGAGGGGGGCGGACGACGTTTCCCAGGCGTAGGGATCGTCGCCGGTGCGCTTGATCGTCACCATCACCGCGTTGCCGCCCGCGAGCGCCAGTTCGACGCCTGACCGCCCGGCCGCGTAGGCATGCTCCAGGTCCGTGGCCGACGCCAGGTGCCGCGCGGAGCGCTGCAGATAGTCGCTGATGGCGTAATGGTGCTTGTAGCCCAGGCTCTCGCGGATCATGTTCGCCAGGACCGGCGCCAGTCCGCCGAGCTGCTTGTGGCCGAAGGCGTCGGTGCCGCCCGCCTCGGAAAGGAAGCGGCCGTCGGCGTAGCGGGCCCCCTCGCTGGCCACGATCACGCAGTATTCGTGTTGCTCGACCGACTCCCGGACCCGCTGGAGGAAGCGGTCGGTCTCGAAGGGAACTTCCGGGAACAGGATGATGTGCGGAGCGTCGCCCGCGCCCGATCCCGCTAGCCCTCCGGCGGCGGCGATCCAGCCCGCGTGCCGTCCCATGACTTCCAGGATGAAGACCCTGGTCGAGGTCCGCGCCATGCCGGCGACGTCCAGCGCGGCCTCCCGGGTGGACACGGCCACGTACTTCGCCGCCGAGCCGAAGCCGGGGCAGCAGTCGGTGACCGGCAGGTCGTTATCGACGGTCTTGGGTAGGCCGATGCATGTGAGCGGGTAATCCAGCCGCCGCCCCAGTCCGGAGAGCTTGAGCGCCGTGTCCATGGAGTCGTTGCCGCCGTTGAAGAACACGAGGCCGATGTCGTGCGCGCGAAACACGTCGATCAGCCGGTGGTATTCGCGCTCGTCGTCCTCGAACCGGGCCAGCTTGTAGCGGGCCGTTCCGAAGGCGCTTCCGGGGCGCTGGCCAAGGGCGGCCACGTCCTCCGCGGAGGCGGCGTCGGTGTCCAGCAACTGCTCGTGCAGCGCCCCAAGGATGCCGTTTCGCGCGGCGTACAGCTTGCCGACCGCGGGCCTCGCCTGGCGGACCGCCTCGATAACGCCCTGCGCGGTAGCGTTGATGACGGCCGTAGGACCGCCCGACTGGGCGTAGAGTGCGTTGGGCGCGGGCATGCGGACAGTCGCTTTTCTGCGTGGACTACCGTGTACGATAGCACCCCCTTGACCGCTGGCCGGAGGACTCGATGCGGATTGTTTTTCTGGGCGCCCCGGGCGCAGGGAAGGGCACCCAGGCGCGCCGGCTTGAAGAGCAGAACGGCTGGCCCCAGGTGTCCACCGGCGACCTGCTGCGCGCCGCCGTGGCGGCCGGCACCCGGCTGGGGCTTGAGGCAAAGGCGGCGATGGATGCAGGGGAACTGGTTTCCGATGAGCTGGTCATGCAGTTGCTGGACGAGCGGCTGAGGCAAGACGACTGCGAAGGAGGCTTCATCCTCGACGGCTTTCCCCGAAACCTTTCGCAGGCCCGGCTGCTTGGAGAGCTGTTTGAGGGGTCGGGGCAGCAACTGGATGCGGTGCTGATGCTGGAAGTCGAACACCGCGTGCTTATGAAGAGGCTGACCGGCCGCCGGACCTGTTCGGCCACCGGCAAATTGCTGAATGTTCATTTTTCATCGCCGGAGGAACTGGCGGCGAGCCGCGCAGCGGGCGGCGAGCTGATCCAGCGCGACGACGACAGGGAGGAGACCATCGCCAACCGGCTCGCCGTGTACGAGCGCCAGACCCGCCCGCTGCTTGAGCACTACTCCGGCCTGCTGCGCCGCGTTGACGGGCTGGGCCCGCCCGACGAAGTTTTTGCACGGGTGTGGGCGGTGCTTGAACCTTCCCCGGGCCCCGGCTAGCGGGCGCTGGCGGCAAAAAGGAGTCCGGGCCCCAATGGTTGCAATATTCCAGGGTGTCCTGAGGGTGTCGCTCGGCCTGCGCGGGCCAGACTCGCTCCCGGGTTCGCGCGAGATGCTGGTCCTGTGCCTGGTTCCCTGGGCTGCGGTAACCGCTATCGGTTACCTGATGCTGCTGCCGGGGCCCGCTTTCTTCGTCCTGCCCGTCGCGGCGTTCGAGCTGCTGCTCCTGCTCGGCTACTCGCGATTCGTGCTGTGGATGGCGGACAAACCCGAGCGCTGGCCGCAAACGCTGGTGTCGCTGATCGGGGTGCAGACGATCATCAACGCGCTGAATCTGCCGCTGGTTTATGTCGTCACGTCTCAGGAGCAGCCCGGGCTCCTGATTCAGGCGGCGGAATACGGCTTCCTCGCGTGGTGGCTGCTGGCCATGGGCAACATCTTCGCCCGGGCCATGGATCGCGGCATCTGGGCGGGGCTGCTCCTGTCCGTGGCCCACTTTTTCCTTTACATGATCCTCTACCTCCTGCTGACCCAGTTTTTCGGCATTCCGCTCGAAACTTCCTGATGCATATTCATATTCTCGGCATTTGCGGGACCTTCATGGGCGGCCTTGCCGCCCTGGCCCGCGAACTGGGTCACGAAGTCACAGGCGCCGATCGCGCCGCCTGGCCGCCGATGAGCACGCGCCTGCAGGAACTGGGGATCGAACCCGTGGTCGGATTCGATCCCTCGCAACTGGACGCCAAACCCGACCTCGTGCTGGTGGGCAACGTCATGTCGCGCGGCATGCCGATCGTCGAGGCGCTGCTGGACAGTGGTCTGAAGTTCATGTCCGGCCCCGAATGGCTTGGCCAGGAGGTGCTGCAGGACCGCGAGGTGATCGCGATTACCGGCACACACGGCAAGACCACGACCGCGAGCATGGCCGCGTGGATGCTGCACGAGGCGGGCCTGGATCCCGGCTTTCTGATCGGCGGTGCGCCGGGCAATTTCGAGCGCACCGCCCGGCTGGGGGGCGGTCGGCATTTCGTCATCGAGGGCGACGAGTACGACACCTCCTTCTTCGACAAGAACGCCAAGTTCCTCCACTACCGTGCCGGCACGGTCGTCATCAACAATATCGAGCACGATCACGCCGACATCTACCCCGGGCTGGAAGCAGTGATGTGGCAATTTCACCTGCTGCTGCGGCGCACCCCGGGCGGCGGCCGGCTGATCGTCAATGGCGCCGACGCCAACATCTCCGGATTGCTGGCAAAGGGTTGCTGGAGTCCGGTGGAGCGCTTTTCGGTCGATCCCGGATCCGGGGCGTACTGGCGCGCGGAACGTATCGAGGGCTTTCGCGCGAAGCTTTCGGGGCAGTCGGGCGAAGCGTATTGCGATCTGGCGTTGCCGGGCGCGCATAATCTGTCCAACGCACTGGCCGCGATGGCGGCCGCGCATGCCGCGGGCGTGTCAATCGAGCGGTCCTGCGCTGCGCTCGAGTCTTTCGTCCCGCCGGCGCGGCGCCTGCAATTGCTGGGCCGTTACCCGGCCGGCGACTCCGGCGTCGCCTTGTACGATGATTTCGCCCACCACCCCACGGAGATACGGGCAACCCTCAAGGCTCTGTCCGGCGACTACCGCCGCGTACTGGCGGTTCTGGAACCGGCCTCCAACAGCATGCGCGCTGGCGCGCACCTGGCGAGCCTGCCAGGCGCGCTGGAAGTCGCTGCTCACGCCTGGCTGGCTCCTTGCGCAAGCCTGGAATGGGATCCGGTGGTCGCGTTCGCCGGCCACGATCATGTCACGGTGTGCGCGGACGCCGCCGAGGCTGCGCGCACCGCGGCCGCGGCTGCCCAGGCAGGCGATGCGGTCGTGTTCATGAGCAACAGCGGCGCTTCGGGCGCCGCCGGCCTGCTGGCCGCCGAGCTGGGTCGGCGCCTCCCCGCTTGAGTTATTGAGGCGCCTGGGGGCGGCGGGCGTGCGCCCCGGGTCCTGATTCCCTCACCGTGACCTTGACGCCCAGGCGGGACTCGCCTCCGCCGAAAACGGTCCCCCGGGTAGGCGCCGCATCGTTATAGTCCCGGCCGACGGCGGTTCGGATGTGCCCCGGCCCGGCCGCGGCTCCGTGGGTGGGGTCAAGTCCCACCCATCCGAGTTCCGGCAGAAGAAATTCCGTCCAGGCATGACTTGCGGCCGGCAGGGGCTGTTCGCCCGAAGCTGCGCCGGGATTGAGATAGCCCGACACGTAACGGCTGGGAATGCCCCAGGTTCTGCCAATGGCGATCATCACGTGGGCGTAGTCCTGGCAAACGCCCCTTCCGGTTGCAAGAATACGTTCGATGGGCGAATCAACTGCGGTGCTGCCGGGCTCGTAGCGCAGCACGTCGTGGAGTCTGGACGACAGGGTCAGCAGGGAACTCAGGGGGTCCTCGCCGCGCCCGATGCCGTTTTACTCAACGAACGCGTCAAGCGCCGGTACCGGCCGGGCCAACCCGCCGGGCGTCAGGAACTCCCAGTAGCGCAGCGACACGCCCGGGTCCGAAAGCGCATTCCATGCGTTCGCGTCGATGCGTTCCGGCAGCGGCGGCGTGGCGGCTGTTTCCACTTCGCTGCTGGCGCGCACCGTGGCGTGGCGGTGCCGGCGATGAATGCTGAGCAGATGGCATCGATTGCCGAAGGCGTCCTCGCATGCCACCCAGTCGGCGGAGGGCCGGACTTTCAGTCGGAACGACAGGACCCGCTGCCCGAAGTCTTCGCTCGGATGCAGCCGAAGCAGCATCAGGTTTCCATGCACCGCCTCCCCGTAGCTGAATTCGGAGACATGCTCCACGCGGTGGCGTGTCACGTCCGGCCGCCCCGGTCCTGGATTTCGCAGGAGAAAAATGCGGCCGCGATATCTTCGTGCAGTTGTCGGCAGGATTGACGCAGGCGCGCCAGCTCCGCGCGCGCAGCCTCGTCGTCATTCGGGTCGCGCCGGGGCCAGTCATCGTCTATCCATCCGGCCATGCGCCGGACGCGCCTTGCAACCTCGGCCTGCCGCGCCTGGCTTCCGGACACTCCCTTGAGCGATTCCGCGATCATGTGCAGCGAATGGCGGAGGGAATGCGCGAGGCGCGAGTCGGCCATAATGAAATCGAGAATGCGATCCGGCCGGTGTTCCAGCGGGTAGAGGTGGCGGTAGGCGAAGTGGGCCTCGCAAACCGCCAGCAGCGAGCGCCATTCCCATTCGCTGTCCCGTTTGTTTGACGGGAACACGGCAATATGCGCTTCCACCAGGGCGCCCAGCAGCTGGGCCCGCTCCACGAAGCGTCCCAGCACCAGGAAATGCCAGCCGCCGTCGCGGTACATCGCGCTTTCCGCAATTCCCCAGAAGGCGCGGATGCTGTCCTCCGCGCGGGCGAAGAAGTCGCCCGGCTGCGCGGCCCAGATGGCCTGGATTTCCACGCCGCGGAGGTCCAGGTGGGTAACGTTAAGGCACGACCACATGTCGCTGCCGATCACATTGCGGATCTGGCGCGCGTTCTCGCGGGCGGCGGCCACGCAGTTGCGGATGGAGTCCGGGTTGTGGTGCGCGAATGTCAGATCGTCGGCGAGCGTGTAGGCGTCCGCCGCCATGAAGTCCTCCTCGTCGCCGGTCGATTCCATGAGGCCGCCTACCGGCGAGCGTCCGGCGGCCAGGTACAGCCGCCGCCAACTGTCGGCAATCTGCTCGACCGGCCGGTCCTCCATGGTTGCGAACTGGTCGCGAAGCAGCCGGCATCCATGTCGCGCCCGCTCCAGGTAGCGCCCCATCCAGTACAGGCCGCTGGCGTTGCGCGCGAGCATACGGCGTTATTCCGAGAGCACCCAGAGGTCCTTGCCGCCGCCGCCCTGGCTCGAATTCACGACCAGCGAACCCGGAGTGAGCGCCACCCGGCAGAAGGCCCCGGGGGCCAGCCTCGTTTTCCGGCCCCGAAGAACGAAGGGCCGCAGATCGACATGCCTCGGCGCCGCGCCCCCCTCGGCCAGGCAAGGCGAGACCGACAGGTCGAGCGTGGGCTGCGCGATGAAGTTCGACGGATTCCTGCGGAGTTCCCTTGCGTAGTCGTTTCGTTCCTCCGGCGTGGCGTGAGGACCCACCAGCATCCCGTAGCCGCCAGATTCGCCCACCATCTTCACCACCAGCTTGTCCAGATTGTCCAGCGTATAGGCCAGCGCTTCCGGATCGCGGCACAGGTGAGTCTCGACGTTGGCCAGCAGCGGTTCCTCGCCCAGGTAGTAACGAATCATTTCCGGCACGTAGGCGTACACGCTCTTGTCGTCGGCCACGCCCGTGCCCGGCGCGTTGGCCAGCGTGACGTTGCCGAGGCGGTAGGCGTAGAACAGCCCCGGAGCGCCGATTTGCGAATCGGCGCGAAACGCCAGCGGGTCGATGAAATCGTCGTCGATGCGGCGATAGATCACGTCCACCCGCTTCAGTCCGGCGGTGGTGCGCATATGCACGAATCCCTTGTGAACGACGAGGTCGCTGCCCTGCACCAGCTCCACGCCCATTTCCTGGGCCAGGAACATGTGCTCGTAGAAGGCCGCGTTATGGACTCCGGGCGTAAGCAGAACAATACAGGGATCGGACACGCCTTTTGGCGCAAGCTCTTCAAGCGTCATTCGCAGCAGCTGCCCGTAATGCCCGATGCCGCGAACGTGGTGGCGGCGGAATACGCCGCGCAGGCTGCCCTTGAGCGCGCGCCGGTTGGCCAGCATGTAGGACACGCCGGAAGGAACCCTCAGGTTGTCCTCCAGCACTTTGAAACCTTCATTGGTTCGCACCAGGTCGGTGCCGCACAATGCCACGTACACGCCGTGCGGGGCCTCGACGCCGCGCATTTCGATGCGGTATTGCGGGCAGCCGCGCACCAGGTCCACGGGCGCAATGCCGTCGGACAGGATCCTGCCAGGGCCGTACACGTCGGCCAGGAACAGATTCAACGCCTTGAGCCGCTGCTTCAGTCCGCGCTCGATGAAATCCCACTCCGCGGCCGCGATCAGCCGGGGCAGAAAATCAATCGGAATGATCCGCTCCTGGGCCCCCTGTTCGCCGTACACGGCAAAGGTGATCCCCTGATGCAGGAAAGAGCGCTCGGCCAGTTCCTGCATCGCGGCGATGTCCTCAGCCGGCATCCGGTTGAGCGTTTCGTAGAGCTTCCGGCAATGCGCGCGCGGCGTGCCGTCGCCGTCGAACATCTCGTCGTAGAACTCGGGGCGAATCTCGTAGTTCGCGAACAGCGGCGACTTGGCCGATGTCTGTTCGCCGCCACCGTCAAGTTGCCGCCCTCCCGGCATGCCGGCATTGTAGCCGCCCCCGGCGGGCGGGGAGCTGGTTGAGCCTTGTTCCGGAGAACGCGGGCCGGGATCAGCGGACGATGGTCATTTCGTCGATCAGCGCCTGGGCGCCGTCGATTTTTTCCATGACCCAGAGCATGTAGCGCGTGTCGACGTGGATCGTGCGCGTGATGTCCGGGTCGAAGTCCCAGTCCGAATTGACGCTCTCCAGGGTGCCGTCGAACAGCAGCCCCACCAGCTTGCCGTCGGCGTCCAGCGTGGCCGAGCCGGAATTGCCGCCGGTGGAGTCGAGATCGGTGAGGAAATTTACCGGCACGGAGCCGATGGAATCCAGGTAGTAGTCGCCGTAGTCGCCCGCGCGGATCAGGTCGAGTTGCGCGGCCGGCGAGTTGAACGGTTCCTCGCCCGTGTCCTTCTGCAGGATGCCCTCAAGGCGCGTGAACGGCTCGTACAGGAGTCCGTCGGCCGGCGAACCGCCCATTACCGTGCCGTAGGTCATCCGCAGCGTGGAGTTTGCGTCCGGGTAGGCGGCATGGCCCCGCGACTGCTGCCAGTTGATGATCGCGCGCATGTACTGCGGGTTGAGCAGGTTGGCGTGTCCGCTGCGGACCTTGGCGGCCTCATCCCGCGCCATCTGCGTTTCGTGCAACGCCGCCGCCAGTCGAATGAAGGGACCCGCATGGCTGTCAAGCTCTTCGGGCGACGCGTCCATGAGCGCCAGGCGCGTATCCAGGTTGTTCAGGACCGTATTTTCGTAGTACCCGTCGAGCTTTTTCGACAGTTCCCCGTCGCTCAATTCGGGTGAGAGGCCCATGGCTTCGTCCAGCGCCTCGATGCGCATGTCCGCCGGCTGGGCCAGATAGCCCTTGAGAAACAGCATCCATTCGGCCTTGTCCACCGCCGGGTCAAAGCGGCGGTCGATCACGCTCATCCGCTGGCGGAACATCGCCATGTCGCGTTCCTGGTAACCGCTCTCGCGCGCCGCGTCCGGCTTGGTGCGCTCGTGCGCCAGGCGGTACAGGCGTTGCGCCGCGCCCAAAAGCTGCGGCCGCAGCGCGTTGCCGTACCAATAGCTGCGTCTGGCCTCCGCCGCCCGTTCCTCGGAAAGCGCGTCCAGCTCCTCGATGGCCTGCCCCAGCATCATCCGGTGCGGGTCGGCCGCGATCCAATCGTTCAGTTCCGCTTCCCTTTGCGCCCGGCGGCCGACCAGGTCGTTGCGGCGCGCCCCGTCGATCTGGCCCCCGAGGTTCTTCAGCACATTGTTGAGCTGCGCCAATCTCGAGGCGTAGCGAATGCGGGCTTCGCTGCCCTGCGGCGCGGCGGTCTCGATCGTTGCTATCCAGTCGGAGAAAAAGCGGACGAACTCGGGATACTGCCAATCGAAGGTCTGCCTCACGGAGGCGAGCCGGGCGTAGCGGGAAGTGCTTCCCGGGTAACCTATGGCCATCACGAAATCGCCGTCCTCAAGACCGGAGGCGGACACCTCGAGAATATGCGGCGGCGAATAGGGCACGTTTTCTTCGGCGTAGTCCGCCGGTTGCCCGTCCGGGCCCACGTAGGCGCGGTAGAAAGCGAAGTCGCCGGTATGACGCGGCCAGCGCCAGTTGTCGATGTCGCCGCCATACTTGCCGATGGCGTCGGCCGGCGAATATACGATGCGCACGTCGCGAATCTCCAGGCGCTTGATCAGCTTGTACTGCAGCCCGCCGAAAAACGATGCGGCCTGACAGCGATAGCCGGGTTCCGACTCGCATTCGCCGATCATGGCCTTGCGGCGTTGCTCGATCTGCGTGAAACGCTCGCGCGGCGCCAGCGCGGGGTCCAGTCCGCCGGTCACCCGCTCGGTGACGTCGTCGACCTGCAGGGTGACATACACGCGCGACCCGGGAGCGGCCGGGAGCTCTTCGGCCAGGGAGGCGGCGAGGAAGCCGTTCTCGAGGTAGTTGTTCTCGCTGGTGGAGTTGAACTGAACCGAACCGCGCGCGCAATGATGGTTGGTGACCACCAGGCCATTCGGCGACACGAACGAGGCGGTGCAGCCGCCCAGCGAGATGACCGCCCCCATCGGGAACGCGGTCAGATCGGCCAGCGTTGCCGGGTCCAGATTCAGTCCCGTGTCACGCAGATCCCCCGCGATGCCCGGAATCTGCTCCGGCGTGAACATGCCTTCCTTGGCATACGCTACGGTTCCGGAAACAGTGAAGGCAAAAAACAAGCAGTACAAGGCGGCGCGAATGCGACTGTGCTTTCTCATATTCAGATACCTCTTGAGCGGTCAGCAACTATAGCCTTTTCTCACGCCCCCTTTTGGAGAGCGTTGAAGCATGGACAGCGAGAATCGAGCCAGGACGGCGCCTCTCAAAAAGGGGGCGTGAGAAAAGGCGAGGGCCAGCAGCAAGCAACAAGCTCTTGCGCGTCGGTAGAATCAGCCTTCCATGTTTCTCGCGCTCAGGGATCTCCTTTTCGCCAGGGGCCGCTTTCTGCTCATGGCCGTGGTCATCGTCATGATGGCCCTGATGATGGTGCTGCTGACGGGCCTGTCCAGCGGCCTGGTCGATCGCAACATTTCCGGCATCCGCGCGCTGCCCATCACCCACCTCGCGTTCGAATACGACGACAAGCCCACCTGGTCCAACAGCATGGTGGAGCGGGCGATGTGGGAAGGCTGGGCGGATCGGCCCGGAGTGATGACGTCGACTCCGCTGGGCAACACGATGTTCAACGCCCGCACCTCGAAGGGCGAGCCGGTCACCCTGGCGCTCTGGGGGATGGAGCCGGGTTCGTTCATCGACCCCGGCTCCGACATCGGCCGGCCCATAGGCGACGATCCGTATGGCGTGGTGGTCAGCCGCATGCTGGTGGCGGAAAACAACGTGGAGATCGGCGACACCATCGTGCTCGACCGCGTGCTGACCGAACTCAAGGTGGTGGGGCTGCTCGACGCCCACAACAACATCGCCCACACGCCCATCGTGTATGCGCCGTTCCGCCTCTGGGCCGAAGCGTCCTAAGGTCCGCCGGGAGGGCCGCCGGAAGGCGAGTCTTTACCGGACATCCTCTACGACTTCGCCACCGTGGTGGCCCTGCAGCTTGAGGAAACAACGGACATCGCTGCCGTTGATGAGGAGCTGTTCACGGTCGCGCTCGACAAGCCGATGTCGTTTGTGGCGTCCACCGGCTACAAGGCCGAACGGGACTCGGTGCGCATCAATCAGGGCTTTCTGCTGGTCATCGCGACGCTGATCATCGGCGCGTTCTTCTCGATCTGGACCATACAGCGCACCCAGGAGATCGGCCTGATCAAGGCGCTGGGCGCGTCGACGGGATATCTCGTCCGGGACGCCCTGGGGCAGGTGTTCCTGCTGCTGGCCGTTGCCGTGACCTGCGGCGTGGGTATCGGCTACGGCCTTGGCGACCTGATCGTCGAACGCACGGACATCCCCTATGTCATCGATATCCGCGCCATGCTGATATCCGGCGCGCTGGTCATCGGCGGCGGCCTGGTGGGGGCGGTCCTGGCGGTGCGCAGGATTGCGCGAATCGATCCGATCATTGCGCTGGGACAGTTGCGATGACGCTCGCTGTTGACTCCGTTTCGCTGGTCCTCGGCGACGGCGACCAGCAGGTCACCGCCCTGAACAAGGTCTCGCTGACCGTCGAGGCGGGCGCGCTGTGCGCCGTGATGGGACCGTCGGGGGCCGGGAAATCGAGCTTGCTGGCGGTCTGCGGCGGCCTGCTGCCGCCCACTTCCGGGCGCATCGCCATCGAAGGCCAGGACCTGACCGCGCTGGGGGAGCGCGACCGCGCGCGTCTGCGGCGCGAGCGCATCGGATTCATTTTCCAGCAGTCCAACCTGGTCGCCGCGTTGACCGCCATGGACCAGCTCCTGCTGATGGCTCACATCAACGGCCGCAAACCGGACGGGGCCCACAGGGAACGGGCCGGACGGCTTCTCGAAGAAGTGGGCCTCGCGCACCGCGCCTCGCACCGTCCCGACCAGATGTCGGGCGGCGAACGTCAGCGGGTCGGAATAGCGCGAGCCCTCATGACCGAACCGTCGCTGCTGCTGGTGGACGAACCGACTTCCATGCTGGACCACAGCCGCGGCGGGGAAGTGGTTGAATTGCTGGCCAGACAGACCAGAGAGCATGGCGTCGCCACGCTCATGGTGACCCATGACCAGGCGATGCTGGCCTGGGCCGACCAGGTGGCGGAAATCGAGGACGGTTTTCTCGGTCCGCCGTCAACCCCGCATCTCAAGGGAGGACTTCCAGATGAAACCTAGACGATTTCACGTTCTGATCCTGGGCGCCGTGGTGCTCGGCGTGGGCCTTGCTTCCGCACAGGCGCAGGAGGACCACAGCATGCATCGCGCCCACGGATACCAGGGCCACGACATGCCGATGCCGCCGCCGGACGAACTGGGCCGCCGGCGCATGGGCATGGACATGCGCGACATGCTGAGCGAGGACGTGATCGCCGGTCTGAAGGAAAAGATCGCCCTGTACGGACTGCTGACGGACAACGAACTGCGCATCAACGTGGCGCAGATGGGCGAGAACTACACCTGGTACGTGAGCGACGCCGACATCAGGGGCGAAATCGGCGTGCTGGTACTGTCACATGGCGTCAGCGAGGCCGGCGACAGGATCATGACCGATTCCATGCGCGCCATCGCCGGCGAATATCCGACGGCCATCGGCTACGGCATGGCCATGATGACCTCGTCCCACATGCAGGCGGCGATCGACGATCTCGAAGCGGCCGGCGCCAGGACCATCGTGCTGGTGCAGACCACGTCGACCGTCCATAACTCCATGACCCGGCAGTGGGAGTACATCCTGGGCCGGCGCGACGAGTCTTCGTACCTGACGGTCAAACCCATAGAAACCGGCGCAAAGCTCGTTTTCGCGCCGCACATGGACGACCATCCGCTGATCGCCGAAATCCTGTCCGACCACGCGCTGGAAATCAGTACGGAGCCCGCCAATGAGGCATTGTTCCTGGTCGCCCACGGCCCCGAGGACGACTTCGACAACGAACTCGACCTGCCGGTGATCGAGAGCCTTGCCGAACAGGTGAAGGCCGCCACCGGAATCAGCGAGGTGCGAGCCATAAACCTGCAGGACGACGCCATCCCGCCGGTGCGCGAAGGCAATGTGCGCCAACTCAAACGCTGGATGCAGCAGGCGCAACGAAAGGGCAAAAAGCTGATCGTCGTGTCGCCGGCGTCCTCCGCGGACGGGTTGCAGCACCACATCAAGCAGGACCTGATTGGCCTGGACTACACCTTCAACGAGAAAGGCCTGTCGCAGCACCCCAATTTCACCGAATGGGTCGTAACCACCGTCCAACAACAAGCCGCCGCGCTGCACAACTAAAGCCTTTTCCTGCTCCCTCGCCCTTCATTCGTTCCCCTCCTCGTTGGAGACGCCATCCATGGCTCGATTCTCGCTGTCCTGCTCCAACGCTCCTACGAGGAGGGGAACGAACGAAGGGCTTTAGCTGGCGCGGTGGAAGGGCTTGAGATTTACGATCAGCGGGTAATCAGGCGGCGGGGTTTCTGGCGGGATTCGGAGCCGGTGAGTTCGCGTAGCGCTCCCGGCTCGCGCAGCTTGACCGGCACCCGGACGCCCAGCCGCTCGCGGATCAGCGCGCCGATGCGATCGGCCAGGCCCGGCAGCCGCGGATCGTTCGTTTCTATCTCGATGTGGAGTTGTTCGCCCTCGCGTACACATACGTAGTCGCCCGCGTATTCTTCCAGCTCGCCCAACACGGCGGCGGCCGCTTCCGGGTAGAAGTTGATGCCCTTGAACTTCACCATGTTGTCGCTGCGTCCGAGGAAACCGGCGATCCGGTCGAACGGCAGTCCCAGCGCGTTGCTGCCGGCGAGCCGCGCGCTCATGTCGCGCGTGTTGAAGCGGATGATGGGATAGGCGTCGTCCTTGTACAGGCAGGTGCAGACCAGTTCGCCGGCTTCGCCGTCGGCCGCCGGGCGCTGGCTGCCGGGGTCGAGGATCTCCAGGAAGTGGGCGTCCTCCATGACGTGCATGCCGTCGAGGTCCGGCCCCTCGGTGGCGACCAGGCCGGTGTCGCCCACGCCGTACCAGTCGTAAACGGACTCCGCCGCCCAGGCTTCGGCCAGTTCCTCGCGCGGCATCAGGCCCAGGTGGGTGGAAATCATTCGCACCCGGATGTCGCGCCCGGGCTTAAGCCCTCCGCTGCGCGCGGTGTCCGCCAGCTTGCGAAGGTAGTCGGCAAAGCCCACCAGCACGGTGGCGCCGAAGCGCGCCATGTTTCCCACCTGGGTGACCGAAGGCGTCTCGTTCCCGGCGCCGGCCGAGAGCAGCAGCGCCCGGGTGTAGTGCAGGGCGGCCTCGCGCACGAAGTGCCCGGCGTTCACCATTCCGTGCGCGTAACTGGAATGCACGACGTCGCCGGCCCTCAGGCCCTGCAGCATCCAGGCGCGCGCCACCATCAGCGCCTGCAATTCGCGGCTTCGCGGCCCGAAGAAAATCGGCTGCGGCGCGCCGGTCGTGCCGCTGGTGGTTTGCATCACGAGCCCGGCCGGGCCGGATCCTGGATCGTCGTCGCGATGCGCGTGGTAGTCGCCGAAGGGCGGGTTCGCCTCCACGCTCCTCATGAGATCGGACTTCGAGAACACCGGCAGCCTTTCAAGGTCCTCAAGGCTCCGTACGTCGCCCGGTTCCAGCCCCGCTTCCCCCCACAGCCTGCGGTAAAAGGGCGTGGCCCAGGCGCGCTCCAGGCAGCGCCGGAAACGCCCTTCCTGGATCGCCCGCAACTCGTCGCGGCCCATGCCGGCGAACCGCGCCATGAAGTCATCGCCCAGCGGGTATTCGCGCCTCAGCCCCGCCGGGTCGGCGACCGAAAAGTAATCCGGAAGGTGATTCTTGCTCATTGAAGATGGAGAGAATAGCCGAGACTGCGCTTTCCGAAAGCCCGAAGCCTTCCGATGCTGCTATTCTGCGGCGGTTGAGCGATATCCGGCCATGATGCGTGCACCCGAACTCGGTCTGCAGGAGCAGTATGTCCTGTTGGCGATGGATGTGACATTCACCGTGGATCACATTGCTTTTGATACAAAGTGGGTGGATATCGGCGTCGCGGCCACGGTTCTTTTCCAGCTTTGGCGCAATGGCCGCGTTTCCCTCGAAGAGGGCCGCGTCAAGCCGCGGGGCGCTCTTTACGTCGGCCAGACCGATCTCGACGCCCTGATTGTGAGACTAGTCCAAAACGACCCTCCGTTCGAATCGCGCGGCATCAATTCGTGGCTGCTCCGGATGGCGAATGCCGAACCGCACAAGGCCGTGCTGGAGGGACTGGCGCACAAGGGGATCCTCTCCAGGACGAAACGCAAGTACAAGCTCGTCTTGCCTGAGGCCCGCAACAGGATCATTGAAAGGCTGCAGAGGGTGATTCGCGAGGGCGACCCTGCGGACGAGCAAACAGCAGCCCTGGTGGGGATTGCGGACGCTTCCCGGGTCCTTGAGACCGGGGAATTGTCCGGAGACTCAAGCGAACAGGCAGCACGCGTGGAAGCGCTCGGCAAAACCGTGGTACCTGTGGTCGCCGCGGTGCGGACTGCGGTCTCGGAGAAGAAGCTGCGCGATTCCCTGACCTACTTCTATTACCTGGGTGGCGGCACCCTGGTGGCCCTGCTGGTCGCGAAATGCAGTTCCTGAGATCGATTGCCGTGGCCGGTTCGCAACACTGCGGCCCAAACGGACGCTATTCCGGGGCGCAATTTCGGCGCGTGGATTGGCCTTATGCGGGTGGTACCATGCCGCGGATGCGTCAGCGAAAGCTCCTGGCCAACTGCGCGCTGCTTGCGCTGGGACTTGCGGCATGCTGGGCCTCCGCCGAGCCGGACGCGGAGCCGATCATGGGAGAGGACGCGATGCCGCGCTTCGATCAGCCGATGACCGATGAACAGGCCGCCGTGTTTTCGCGGCTGGCGCTGGATTGCATTACCACGGAATACCCGAACAAGCCCGGGCAGGTGATGGTGAATGACGGGTCCGCCTTGACTCCCCGGCAGCTACACCCGGTGTTCTATGGTTGCTTCGACTGGCATTCGGCGGTGCATGGCCACTGGCTGCTCGTGCGTCTGCTGAAGCTCCATCCAGGACATTCGGCCGCGGAGCTGACCCGCAGTGTGCTGGAGGCGCAATTCAGTACGCAGGCCTTGCTGGAGGAAGCGGAGTACTTTGACGAGGACCATAACAGCTCGTTCGAGCGCATGTACGGCTGGGCCTGGCTGTTGCGCCTGGTCGTGGAACTTCGCGCGTTCGATGATCCCTACGCCCGCCAGTGGGCACAGCGACTGGAGCCGCTCGAGCAGAGGATCGTTGCACTGACGCTGGATTATCTTCCGCGCCTGGACTGGCCGATACGAACCGGCGTCCATCCGAACACCGCCTTCGCGCTGGGCCAGGCTCTGGACTACGCGCGGGCAACAGGGCAGGGTGAACTTGAGCAGTTGCTGCTGGAAAGAAGCCTCGACTACTACGCCACCGATCGCGCGTATCCGGTGAATTACGAGCCCAGTGGCCAGGATTTCTTTTCCGCGGCTCTGGCCGAAGCGGACCTGATGCGCCGGGTCCTTGAGCCCGCGGAATATTCGGATTGGCTGGACGGCTTCTTTCCCGCCCTGCGGGAAGGCGGTCTGGGCCGCCTGCTGGAGCCGGCCACGGTCAGCGACGTCACCGACGGCAAGATCGTCCACCTGGCCGGATTGAATCTGCACCGGGCCTGGACCATGCGATCCGTGGCGCGAGCATTGCCCGCCGGCGACCCGCGCGCTCAGGTGCTGCTGGAATCCGCCGGGGAGCACCTGGCGGCGGGCCTGGGCTACGTTTTCAGCGGGCACTACGAGGGGGAGCACTGGCTGGCGACCTTCGCGATCTATGGATTGACCGACGTGGATGCAGAGCAATGAGTGCCGGAGGACCTGTTGCCGGAGTGCGGGACGGACTGAGCGCGTGGCTTGCGTCACTCGGTGATCAGGTGCTTCGCATCGACGAGCCGATGGCGGTGGAGTACGAGGCCACCGCGCTGCAGCACGCCCTGGACGTTCAGGGCCGTTATCCGCCCATCTGGGTGCGGCAGCCACGTCTTGCCGATGGACGCATCTCGCCCTTCGGCCTGGCCACGAACCTGACCGCCAGCCGCGAGCTGGTCTGCTCGGCGCTGGGGCTGGCGGACCATCGCCGGGCCGCATCCTGGTGGGCCGAGCGCCAGGAGCGCCGGATCGAGCCGGTGACCGTGGCGGCGGCGGAGGCGCCGGTGCGGGAAACGGTCCTCAAGGGCGATGAAGCGGACTTGCGGCTGCTGCCGGCCACCGTCCAGCACCGCGGCAACCCGGGCCCGTACCTCACGGCGGCCCATGCGACGACCTGCGATCCGGAGACCGGCATCGACAATTCCGCCATACAGCGCTGCTGGATCAAGGAAGCCCGGCGCATGAGCTGGTTCCCGTATCCCAATTCCCACAATGCGCGCAACATGCGCGCCTGGCACGAGCGGGGCGAGTCCTGCCCGGTGGCGTTCTGGATCGGTCACCACCCGGCGGTGAGCGTTGCGGCCCAGGTCAAGCTGGGTTACCCGGAAAGCCACTGGCCCGCGGCCGGCGGGCTGATCGGCGAGCCGGTCCGGCTCACTCCGTCGCTCAACTTCGACGGCGGGCTGCTCGTTCCGGCCGACGCGGAATTCGTGATCGAGGGGCTGGCCCATCCCGGCGCCACGGCCCCGGACGGACCGTTCGCCGAGTACACGGGCTTTCTCGGGCCGGCCGTGGACGCGCCGGTTTGCGAAGTCCTGTCGATTACGCACCGCAAGGGCGCGGTGCTGCACGACTGCGGCTCGGGCCTGGCCGACAATCTGACTCCGGACAACATCGCCATGGAAGGCAAGCTGTTTTCGCTGGCGCGCGCCGTGTCGCCGCGCCTGATCAACGTCCACGCGCCCGCGCAGGGCCGGCGCTTCCTGGCGCTGCTGCAGTTCGACGACGCCATCGCGGGGGAAGTGCGTGACGCGCTGGCCGCCGTCCTTGCCTGGCGGCGCGTCAAGACGGCCGTGGCGCTGGATTCGGACATCGACCTGTTCGATCCGCAGCAGGTCGACTGGGCGCTGGCCACGCGCTTTCAGTGGGATCGCGACCTGATCCGGGTCGACGATCTATCAACTTCGTTGCTCGATCCGTCGCTGGAACCCGGGCGCAAGACGGCCTCCAAGGCGGGCCTGGACGCGACCCTGCCGCGCTATCCGTCCACACCTCCGGTCGCTCATCCCGATCCCGAGGCGCTGGAGAAGGCTGCCGGACTGCTGCACGAGCTGACCGGGGCGGGTCTTGCGGACGGCTGGCCCGAAAAATGACCAGGGCAACAGGCCCTGGACTATGCGAACACAGCGGTGGGCGTTATGCTGCGCCTGTCAAATGGGAGGAAGAGTGAAATGAGATGTCCACTCCGCGCGGCGCTGGGCGCCGCCGTGCTGCTGATCCTGGGCTCGGCGGCGACCGCCGCGGAGAGGCTGGATCCGGCCAACCCGGACCATGCCATTCTTCTCGGGCAGAAGATGAACTGTTCGCTGAACGAGGGCGAAACGATCCTCTACTGGTGGCAGGGCGGCGCGATGAGCCGCATGCCGGGCGAGAAGGACCGGCACATCTTCAACGTGCAGGGCATGAACATACGCCAGTGCAAGAATTACGAGGATCCGGAACGCGGCCATGGCTACCGCTCGGTGTCCCGGGAACTGCTGATCTACATGGACCCGGACACCAACGAGGTCCTGCGCACCTGGACCAACCCCTGGACGGGGGAGGAAGTGGAAGTCGTGCACGTGGCCAACGATCCGGTCAACATGCGCGGTCCCGCGTACGCGCGGCGCCCCGACGGAACGGGCATCACTTTCAACGGCCGCTTCATGAAGGGTCGCGTCTGGACCACCGGCTTCGCGCCGCTGTTCTACACCAACCCGCTGGCGGGCGATTACCAGGAATACGTGGGCGGCACCTATCACGCGATGGAAATGCTCAACGCCTATGCCTACGAGGACGAGTTGCTGGACCCCGATCTCCCGACGCTCAAGCGCTACACCCTGTCCTGGGCGCGCACCTCGAAGTGGCTGCCGTGGATGAAGATGGGCGACCGCCCGGGCATGATGATCTTCACGACCGTCGGCAAGCGCGTTGCCGGGATCGATGACCTGACCCAGCCGCTGTTGAGCGAATTGCGCAACAACTATCCCGAGTACGCCGAACCGCCGCCTCTCGACGATGCGCGGCCCAATGTGACCAGCTGGTCGTATTTCAAATCGGTAACCGAGCCGGAGGGGGAATGGAGACAATGAAAGCAAGAAAGACTTTACGCGCTCTGGCCGGAATGATCGGAGCGCTGTCGCTGGCGGCCGGCGCCGCTTACGGCGGACAGCTTGACCTCGACGATCCGGACGACGTCATCCGGCTGCTGATGAAGGTCCGGTGCTCGCTGAACGACGGCGAGACGGCGCTGTACTGGTGGGAGGGTCGGATGTATTCCCGGAAGCCGGCCGAAAAGGACCGCCATCTGTTCAACGTGCAGGGCATGAACATCCGCCATTGCGAGACTCTGAGCGACCCCGTGCGCGGACTGGGTTTCGTCGCCCGTTCGCGCGAACTGATGTTCTACCTCGACCCGGAAACCAACGAGATTCTGAGGACCTGGAACAATCCCTGGACCGGCGAGGAAGTCGAGGTCGTGCAGGTGGCCAACGATCCGCCCGGCAACTACCGCGAGAACTGGGCTCGTGACGAGGAGGGCAATCCTTCGGCAGGGTTGTTCTACTTCTTCAAGGACGGAGTGATGATGCACGGCGGGGGCGCCGCGCGGCTGTTCTACAGCAATCCCCTGGGCGGCGATTACCAGCAATCCGTGGGCGGGATCTATCACGCGATGGAGTTTGGCACTTCGGCGTCGCCCGGCGACGAAATCCTGGACGCGGACATTCCGGTGGCGCAGGACCGGGTCATTTCCTGGGGACGCGTTTCCAAGTGGTTGCCGTGGATGAAGATGGGCGATCGCCCCGGCGTCGCGGTGTTCCATACCGCCGGCATGCGCCTAAGTAGCTACGACGAATTGCCGGCCGTGGTGATGGATGAAATCAACGCGAACTACCCGGAATACGTCGAGCCGCCGGCGATACGCACCGAGAACCCCAGGGAAACGTCCTGGACCGTGTTCAAGGACCACATCGACGCACAACGCGCGGAGGAAAGCCAGGCCGACTAGTTCCGGGCGCATATGTCGCGAAGCAAAGAGTAAGCCATGTCCAACTCTGCAATCCTGGCGACCATTTACCTGGTCCTCGGTTTTGCCCTGGCGATAACCCTCCTGGTTTTCTGGGCCAGAAACCGCGAGGACTTGCGGTATTACACGAGGTTCGGCGTCTATGCCGCGTGTGCCTTTTGCGCTTTTTCGGCAGTCGCGCTGGCCGTAGCCCATTTTGAGCAGGGCCTGCCGATGGGTTTCCTTGTTTTGACATTCGGACTGGTTGTCGATTTCTTCAAGATAACCCTCGTCGTGGCGGTTGGCGCCTATTGCGCCCGGCTTTCCGGTTACGTCGCCTTTCCACTGATACGCCCGCGCCTGGGTCTGGAATTCGACGAAGCGAATGGCGCCGTGGCCCATCCGGGGCATTCCGGCGCCGCCGACTTGAGGACCAAGGCCATCTGGGTTGTCGTGCTGGTCCTGGCGTGGCTGGGATATTCGAAGCTGCTGTTCTGGCTGTTCTCACCGGAAATGGCAAAACCCCTGCAGGACATGCTGAACACCCTGGAGATGAGTCAGTCAATGGAGCTGACTGCGGCAAGCGCTCTTGCCGTGTCGGCGTTGGCCGTTTCCGAGGAGCTGATTTTCCGCTTGGGCATTCAGAACCTGCTGGTTCGCCTGTTCGATTGGCGAGGCCGCCAGTATTGGATTGCCGTGCTCCTGACTTCCCTGTTATGGACCATCGGTCATACCGGGGTCCTGGAACCCGATTGGGTCAAGTTGCTACAGATATTTCCGGCTGGGCTTGCCCTGGGTTGGATGTTCAGGAAACATGGAATCGAGTGCTGTATCGCGGCCCACTTGCTGTTCAACCTGATCATGCCCACGCTGGGGCTTTAGCCGGTGCGGCCGATCAGCCGCGTCAGGTTGGCGATGTGTTCCTTCAGATGGGTGCGTCCCGAATCGGTTAACTGATACCAGGTTACCGGGCGCCGGTCGCGGAAACTCTTCTCGATCGCCAGGTAGCCCGCGTCCTCGAGTTTGCGCAGGTGCGTGCCCAGGCTGCCGTCTTTTTCCTCCAGCACCTGCTTCAATCGGCTGAATGACATCGCATCGTGCCTGGAGAGCAGCACGCAGATCGCCAGCCGGACCCTGTGCTCGAACAACCCCCTGAGCGGGCCCAGTTCTTTCAGGGTCGCGACGTCCGGGTCAGCCTTCGGCACGTTGCGCCCTTGAGCCAAGAAATGCCTGAGCCACGAGTGCGGTGGCGGCGAGCACACCCGCAACGGTAAACCCGTAGGACGGCAATGCCAGCGTGACCAGGTACCCGACGCCCAGCAGCAGACCGATGGGCAACATGCGTCGCTCAAGGTGCAGACCCGCGAGGAAATAGGTCAGTGCCAGAAGAAGAATCCACGTGGAGCTGACGCCCTGCCACGACAACTGCCCGGTCGCGACAAGGCCGAATACCAGCAATCCGGTGCAAAAGAACCCCAGAAAGTGAAACACCCAGCGCTTGCCCTCCCGCCGGTCGGCCTGTCCGACCTCGCGGCCGGCCCGCCTGGCGAGCCACCAGGTAAGCCCCCCGCCAACAGGTCCGCCGATCATCCAGTAAACACCGATCCAGGCCGACCCCGGCCCCACAAGGTCCACCAGCGTGAAGCCGCACAGGCAAAGCACTGCCCAAATCAGGTATATCGCCGGGATGTGAACGGACGCGGATCGCTCGGCCGCGGCGCGAACGTAAGCGATGTCTTCAGTTAGTTGCTGCTGACTGGTCATTTCTCCTCCTTTTTCCAGGAAAATTAACTCGTAAATGACTTATGCTCTGAAATATAGAGTAACTTTTCGACCAAGTCAACAGGGGGGTCGTTTGATAGGGCGGCGTCATACCCCCCGCGGCTGTCTTACTGCTGGACGGTGGACTGCTGCAGGTAGGCGATCAGGTCGGCGCGGTCGCGCGCTCTGCGGATGCCGGCGAAGATCATCTTGTTGCCGGGGATGACTTCCGAAGGACTGCGCATCCAGTGATCCAGCGTTTCCGGCGTCCAGGTGATTTCGGAGGCCAGCAGCGCTTCCGAATACTCGTAACCGGGCGCGGTGCCGGCCGGGCGGTCCAGGAAGCCGAGCAGGTTCGGCCCCAGCAACTGGTTGCCTTCCGCCACCAGGGTGTGGCAGGCGCGGCACTGGATGTACAGGCGGCGGCCCCGGTCCGGATTGGCCGCAGCCAGCAGCGTGGCGAGGTCTTCCTCCTCCACCGCGGGCGCGGACTCCACTGCAGCCGCGCCGGAAGACTCGGCCCCGGCGGAATTCGCGGCCGTCTGCTCGCCGGCGCATGCCCAGAGCGCAAGCGTTGCTGCCAGCAAAGCCGGCGTGATTCGACTGACTGGGTTCAACTTTCGCCGGCCGTGGTTGCCGACATGGCCCCGGCTGCAGCGTGGATGGCCCGCCGGATACGCGGGTAGGTGCCGCAGCGGCAGATGTTGGTGATCGAGCGATCGATGTCTTCGTCGCTGGGCGAGGGGTTGTCCGCCAGTAGCGCCGCCGCGGCCATCACCATGCCGGGTTGGCAGTAGCCGCACTGCGGGACCTGCTCGTCGATCCAGGCCTGCTGCACCGGGTGAGGCTGGCCGTTCTCCGCCAGGCCCTCGATCGTCGTGATGCTGCGCCCCTCGGCGGCGGCGGTATTGATCCGGCAGGACCGCACGGCAATTCCATCCAGATGCACCGTGCAGGCGCCGCACAAGGCGATGCCGCAGCCGTATTTTGTGCCGGTCAGGTTGAGATGATCGCGCAGCGCCCACAACAGCGGCATGTCATCGGGCACGTCCAGCGTGACCGCGCGTCCATTGAGAGTAAAGCTCGCCACGGCGGAGCAGTTTATCACGCACGAGCGTCGCGGCTGTCCCACCTTAAGCTGCGATTCCCGGCGCTGGTCGAGTGTGTGCCGGAGCGCATTCTTCATCCGGTTTATTATTCGTGGCGCTATGCTGAAAACAAACGCTTCATCCGCAGGGCGGACGGATCCGGCCGCCCAGTCTTGTCTTTCCCTGAATCGCCGTGAGTTGCTGGCCGCGGCCGGCGCCTTGCTGGCCGCCCCCGCCTTTGGACTGCGGGTGGCGTCGGCCCGCGAATCGGGCGGCCCGCTCAACGCCTGGGTAACGCTCGACGAGCAGGGCGCTGTAACGATACTGTGCCCGGTGGGCGACATGGGGCAGGGTATTCTGCACAGCCTGCCGCTGATGCTTGCCGATGAAATGGAAGTCGCCTGGGGCGACGTCCAGGTGCGTTACGCGCCGCTTGACCCGGGCGCTTACGGCAACGCAGCGCGTCTGGATCGCGGCCAGGGTTCCGGCAACAGCGTGTCGATCATGGGTTATCACAAGGGCCTTCGCCAGGCCGGCGCCGCTGCCCGCGAGATGCTGGTGGCGGCTGCCGCGGAAGAGTGGGGTGTGCCGGCCTCGGACTGTTACGCCGAGCAATCGCAGGTCTGGTGCAATGGCCGCTCGCTGAGTTACGGGGAGCTGGCAGGGAAAGCCGCGGGCATGCCGGTTCCGGAAGAACCGAGGCTCAAGTCGCGCGAGGAATTCCGACTGATCGGCAAGCACGCCCCGCGCAAGGACAGCGCTCCAAAGGTCATGGGCACATTTCCGTTCATGGCCGATTCCGCAGGCGGCGAACCTGCCTTGCATGCCGCCGTGCTCAATGCGCCGCGCCGCGGAGCGCGCCTGAAGAGCCTCGCCTACGAGTCGCCGGACGGCGCATGGCCCAAAGTCATGGCCATCGGCGATGAGGCGGTGGCGGCGGTGGCCGAAGACTACTGGACGGCGTCCTCCGCCCTCGAACAGGCAGACATCGTCTGGGAAGGCGGCGACACCAGCAGCACCGAATCGGTCTTCGAAGAACTGCGCGGTGCGCTCGCGGCCGAGGACGGCCGCAACTGGTTTGAAGCCGGCGATCCGGAGTCCGTTCTTGCATCCGCCGAGCGGACGCTGGATGCGACCTACGAGGCGCCCATCCTGGCTCACGCCAACATGGAACCGCTGGGGGCCACGGCGCGCTATAGCGGTGAGGGATGCGAAATGTGGGTTCCTTCGCAGAACCTGCAGCGCCTGCAGGCCGACATCGGCAACATCTTCGGCCTGGAGCCGGAAAACGTGCTGCTGCACCACTGCAACATGGGTGGCGCATTTGGACGGCGCATCGAGTCGGAAGTGGCCGTGCAGGCACTGTCGATCGCAAAAGCGCTGCACGAGCAGGGACTGCCGGACCGGCCGGTTCGGCTGGTGTGGAGCCGCGAGCAGGACATGCGCCACGACTGTTACCGTCCGCCCTACGTAGCGCGGCTGCGTGCGGCGCTGGACGATTCCGGCCGCCCGAGCGCATGGACGGCCAAGTCGGCCGGGCATTCGCTGCTGGCCGAGCGCTGGCCGTGGATGGTGGAAGAATCGGCGGATCCGTCTTCGGTGGGCGCTCTCTTCAACGACCTGTACGCGGTTCCCAACCGGCGCGTGGACTACGTTATGCGGCAAATGCCCGTGCGCGGCGGATTCTGGCGCAGCGTGGCCTCCAGCATGAACTCGTTTTTCGCCGAAAGTTTCCTCGACGAGGTGGCGCACGCCGGCGGCCGCAATCCGGTTGAACTGCGTGCCGAGCTCACCACCGATCCGCGCGCGCTGAAGGTGCTGGAGACGGCGGCCGAAGGCTGGACCGCGCAAAGCGGCATAGCGGTTGCCAAGCTGTTTTCCAGCTATATCGGCACGCAGGTGGAACTTGAACGCAAAGACGGGGCGTGGCGGGCGCGAAGGGTCCGCGCCGCCGTGGATTGCGGGCTGGCGGTGGATCCGGACAACGTCGAGGCGCAGATCGAGGGCGCCATCATTTATGGATTGAGCGCCCTGTTGTTCGGGGAAATCAACCTGGAGGACGGCGCGGTGGCGGAAGGCAACTTCGACCGCTACCGGATGCTGACGCTGGCCACCACGCCGACCATCGAAGTGGAACTGATTGCATCGGACCATCCGCCCACGGGAATCGGCGAACTCGGCACGCCCCTGGTGGCGCCCGCGTTCTGCAACGCGCTGTTCGCCGCCACCGGACGGCGCGTCCGCAAGCTCCCGCTTCGCGACGACGACCTCAAGGCCTGACGCAAATTGGAGGATTGAGCCCATGCGCGCCTTTATCGCCGCGATCGCACTGTCCTTGACGGCCATACCCGCGAGCGCTACCAACTCGAAGCCCGAGCTGATGAAGGTCCTCGAGGACTTCATGGCCTGGATGCCGGGCGAGTATTCGTCCGTTCCCCAGGTTTTCCTCGAACGCAACCTCGGAACGCCGCCGGACGGCGAGCATGACCTCTTCTACCGGGTGTTTGCCGAAATCGAAGCGCCCCACCTGGCCGAACACGTGATCTACACGCAGATCAGGCTGGATGGCGACGACGGACCGGTGTTTCCCGGTCAGCAGGTGGTGTTCCTGATTTCGATCGACGAGGAACTGGGCGCGGTTTCCATATCCGGCCGACGCATCAAGGATCCCCATCTGTATGTCGATGCCCATCTCCGGCCGGACGTCTGGCCCGAGCTGCAGCCCGATCCCAATTACGGCGGCAACTGCAGCTTCAACTGGCGTCGGCACGGCAAACAGCTCAGGGGTCTGCTCGGCGAGTTCGGTCAATGCACGATGATTTCGAAGAACACCGGCCAGCAGATGACCTGGGACGCCGAGTGGATCCTCAATCCCGACGAGCTGTGGATTTACGACAACGGCTACCTCGAAGACGGTTCGCTCATTTCCGGCCGCCTGGACCGCACCCACCTGCGCATGTACAAGGCGCGCCGCTACGAATGTTTTGCCGCATTGCGCCACGAGGACGGCAACAACCAGGTGATCAACCCGTTCTTCATGCACGACCGGGGCGACGTCTTCACCATCACGACCGAGGAGCCCGAACCGCGCGACATCCACCTGGAATTCCTGACGTCGCTGTGGCCGTCCAGTTCCGGACGCAACTTCGTGGACCTCGCGCGCCTAACGCTGCACGACGGCGAGCCGGGCGCATACGGGCAGGAAAATGTGATCGGCAATGCCTGGGCCACGCCGGAAAGCGGCCGGGTGGGCTTCAGCACCGAATGGGCGTCCGCCCGCTGCAAGCTCGCCGACCCCGACGACCCCCGCTTCATCGAAGCCATGCGCTACAAAGCCGACGACTAGTTCGTCAACCGGTTTTTGCGGAGGCGGGCCAGCCAGATGGCGGTGAACAGGAAGTAGGTCTGCATCAGCAGGGAGAAATCCCACTCGATGATGTCCTGGAAGGTGTCTTTGTTGTCCATGTAGTTCATCACCGGGATGCTGAAGAAACCGAAGAACAGCATCGAGAACAGGATCCACTTCATCGTTCTCGTCAGCCATGGCGGAGCGAAGGTCTCCAGACGCCGCAAGGCCATGAGTTGAGCCACCATCGTCAGTCCGAAGTAAAGCAGCGTGCCGAAGCGCCGCATCAGGAAATAGAAATCGCCCTCGCTTCCCAGGAACGCCGTGTAGAGAACCAGGAAGGCCGCGCCGCCCATGCCGCACGCCGCAGCCACGGGCGCCGCGCGCCCGGTGGCCGCGCGAATGTGACCGGACATCTGCCGCCAGAACAGGACCAGCAGGACCGCCGCGCCTACCATGCCCACCTTGAACAGGTAGTAGCTGATGCCGTAGCGCCCGGCGGAACTGATCGACGTGCAGCCCTCGAAATAGGGGATGCAAGCGGGCACCAGGCCCTGCGTGCTCGAAATTGCGTAACAGACGTTGACCGTAAGCGTGGGCACTACCGCGGTCAGGGTAGCGATCCACACTGCCTTGCGGTCCGCCTGGATCGCGGCGCTCGTATTCAGCGGCGCTGAACGGCCGCGCGGCGCGGGGCCATGCCGAATCACGAGTCGCGGGCGCTTAGGTACGAGCCTTCCGAAATGGCCTGCCAGCCGGCCACGCCTTCCTGGAATTCGCGGTACGAGCGCAGGATCCGCCCGGCCAGCGGATTGCCGGCGCCGAGTTCGTCCAGAGTTTCATTTGCGGCATGGTGCAGTCCGTTCAGCACTTCCGCGGGGAAACGCCGCAACTGCACCCCGTGCTCCTCGACCAGCACCCGCAGCGCCTGCACGTTGCGGGCCATGAATTCGGAGAGCATCTGGTGATTGACCGCCGTGCAAGCCGTCTGGATCAGTTTCTGCAGCTCTCCCGGCAGCGACTCCAGCGCCTTGCGGTTGACGATGATCTCGATCGAGCCGGCCGGTTCGTGCCAGCCGGGGAAGTAGTAGTAGGGCGCCGCCTGGTACAGACCCAGCGGCAAGTCGTTGTAGGGGCTGGCCCATTCGGTAGCGTCGATCAGCCCCGACTGCAGCGCCGTGAACAGCTCGCCGCCCGGCAGGTTGACCACCGTCGCCCCCAGCCGGCGCAGCACGTCCCCGCCCAGGCCCGGCATCCGGATCTTGAGCCCGGAAAAGTCGTCCACCGAGCGGATCTCGCGGCGGAACCAGCCGCCCATCTGGGCGCCGGTGTTCCCGCCTGGGAACGGCACCAGCCCGTACGGCTCATAGCATTCCCGCCACAGTTCCATGCCGCCGCCATAGGCCATCCAGGCATTGAATTCGGCCGGCAGCATCCCGAAGGGGTAGCCGGTGAACAACTGGGTGGTGGGCGCCTGTCCCTTCCAGTAAGCGGGCGCCGAATGCCCCATCTCCACGCTGCCGCGGGATACCGCGTCGAAGACCTCGAAAGCGGGCACCAGTTCGCCGGCCGCATAGACCTGGAGGGTGAGCCGCCCGCCCGAGACCTCGCGCAGAGTGTCCGCCAGCGCCACGGCAGTCGTGCCGAAACCGGGCAGCCCCGGCGGCCAGGCGGTGACCAGGCGCCAGCGGTAGCGCTCGCCCGATCCGCCGCGCCCGTCCACGGAAGCAGCCGTTCCGCTGCCCGGTGAAGGCGCGCATCCGGCCGCCGCCACCCCGGCCGCGCCGGCGGCGAGCATCTTGAGGAAGCGTCGGCGCTGCTCGGTCATCCTGTGTGCCTTTACCCGATTCGCTAAAGAATAACGCACCCGTCTTCGTTATCATTGCGCGCCATGAAAACGACGAACCCGCTGGCGCCCGGCGAGACCAAGGGCGACGCACTGGTCGGCACGCTGGCCGCCGCGACGGTTGTGACCAGCGACATGGAGCGCTGCCGCGCCTTCTATTCCGAGCTGATGGGACTGGAACCGGCGATTGACGATTTGGCGGACGAAATTCGCGGCCCGCTGACCCAACTCTGGGGACTGGAGGACGAGGGCGACTGGGAGCACGTCCTCTACCAACAGCCGGGCAATACCGACATGCCGTACCTGCGCGTGATCGGCGTCAGCGGCGATCGGCCGGAGGTGCGCCCCGGAATGAATGCGCTATTGGAAGGCGGCCTGGCGGTCGGCTTCGCCTGCGCCGACATGGAGAAGCTGATCGCCGAGAGCGATCGCATGGGCTTCGGCACCGTGGCCGGCGTTACCCGCATTCCGCTTCATCGTCCGGACGGCACGCCCTACGATGCCCTTGAGACCCACCTGCGCGCGCCCGATGGCGTCTACGTGCTCGGCATTGCACGGCCGCCGGACCTGGCCCCGATCTGCCCGATTTCCGAAGGGACGCTGACCGGAGGCCCGGCGTATTCGAGCCAGGTCATCAACAACGGTCAGCGCAGCCTGGACTTCTACACCGAAGTGCTGGGCTACGAAGTGCGCCGCGACATCGATCTTCCCAGCGAAGGCCCGGCGGGCGGTCTGCTGGAAGTGCCGCCGGGTTCGAACATGCGGTTCCTGCAAGTCTTCGCGCCGGGCGCGGAGAGCAAGTACCTGGTTTTTCTGGACTGGTACGGAACCGGCGCCGATGCCGTTGCGCCGTCCCGGCCGCCGAACCGCGGCATGGTGATGTGGTCGTTCATGACGACCGACCTCGACGCGGTGCTCGAACGCGCCCGCAGCTTCGGCGCCGAAGTGCTGTGCGAACCGCTCATCGTCGATGCTCGCCCGGCGGCAATCGCCACTCGTCGCGCCACGCTGGCCGCGCCCAACGGCTTCGCCATCGAACTCGTGGAAGAAATCGCCGACTAGGCCGGCGTAACAAACGGTTCATATTCGTAACCAAACCGTAATTTCCCTGTAACGGGAGGTTTACACGCGTCGGTTGAAATGCGAAGCCCAAGGAGGGTCTTGCGCATTCAATGAAGATCAGAAGCATTGCATTGGCGGCTTTGTCCGCAACCATGCTGACCGCCGTGCCGGTCTCCGCCCAGGAAGCAATCCCCGAAAGCCAGGACAGCCGCGGCGATAGTTCCGCGTCCACGGGCGCTATGGAAGAAATCGTCGTGACTGGCGCCTACCGTCCGAATGCGGTGACCCGTAGCCGCGATTCCGATTCGGTTGTGGATGCACTGTCGTCCGACGATTTCGCGATTACCGGCGACTCCAGCGTCGTGGATGCGCTGGCCCGGGTGCCGGGACTGACCGTGATCAACAGCAAGTTCGTGTACGTGCGCGGGCTGGGCGAGCGCTACTCCAACACCTTGCTGAACGGAGCGCCGCTGCCCAGCCCGGACCCCACGCGGCGGGTCATTCCGATGGACATGTTCCCGACCGGCGCGCTGGACAACGTGGATATTCAGAAGACGTATTCGCCTCGCCTGCCGGGAGATTTCTCGGGCGGCATGGTGGCGATGGAGACCCGCGGCGCGCCCGCGGAACGCGTGATGCAGATCAGCATCGGCATAGGCGGCAATTCCCAGGCCACCGGCGGCACCGGACTCCACTTCGCGGGCGGCGGCCGGGACTGGCTGGGAATGGACGACGGCATGCGAACGCTGCCGACGGAGTTGAACAGAATCACCGAGAACGGCGCCAGGTCCCTGAATCTCGTTTCGGACGACGAGCGGGCGCTGGCCGGGCGTTCGCTCAACCGCGGCTACGCGACGGAACTAAGGGACATTGAACCCGGCGTGAGTATTTCCGGGCGCTGGGGCGGCGGGCGGCCGCTGGGAGGCGGCGACCTTGGCTTCATGCTGTCGGCGCGGTATTCGAACGACTGGGCTTACAGGGACGAAGAGCGGCGTACCTTCGGCTTGTCGGGTGTGGGCGACGAACTTTCCACTCTTGATGAAGGCGCGCAGAACCGGACCCAGAACACGATCGATCTTTCGCTGCTGGGAAACGTGGAGTGGGACGTAAGCGCAGGGACTTTCTTGCGCAGCACGACCTTCGTCACGCGCCGGACCGACCGCACGTTCCTGCGTGAATTTGGCTTCTACTCTGAAAACGACATCCACGTTGCCGACACAACGCTCGAATTCGTGGAAAGGCAGCTGTTCAGCCAGCAATTCGCAGGGGAACACCACCCTGACGCGGCAAGAAACCTGGTCATCGACTGGACCGTGACCTGGTCGGCCGCGACCCGCGAGGAGCCCGACACGCTCTTCTATCGCTACGAACGCTTCGACGACGCCGGCGACCTTTACGCTTTTTCCGATACGGGGCAGTCAAACGAGCGGAGTTGGGAGGAGCTTGAGGATGAGGCGGTCAATTACGCGCTGAACCTGTCACTACCGATTCAGTTCAGCCCGGATTCGGACGGTGAGATCGCATTCGGCCTGGCCTGGCTCGACAAGAAGCGCGATTCGTATTTCCGCCGGTTCCGTTTCCTGACCGATTTCTCGCGCAACAACCTGCGGTCCCGACTGGGACAGAGCCCTGACCTCATATTCTCCGACGAGCTGATCGCGGAGGGTCTCTGGGAATTGCAGGAAACCACTCAGCCCACCGACAACTACGCCGCCGGACACAACCTGGCGGCAGCCTACCTGATGGCCGATCTGAACCTTGGCCTGAACTGGCGCTGGATGTTCGGCGCCCGCTACGAGGACTCCACCCAGGACGTCACTACGTTCGAACTCATCGACCCGACCCGGCGTAACGTGCGCGAATTGTCCGAAGCGGCCTTGCTGCCCGCCATGACGGTCACCTGGCTGCCGGGCGGCGGGGAGTCCCAGCAGATTCGCCTCGGCTACAGCCGCACGCTCAACCGTCCCGATCTCAAGGAGCTGTCCGCGGCGCCCTATATCGATCCGGAAGAGCGCTACACGGTCGTGGGCAACCCGGACCTGATGGTGGCTTCCATCGACAACGTCGACCTGCGCTGGGAGTACTACTTCGACAACGTCAGCAACATCCAGCTGGCTTTCTTCCACAAGCGGTTCCAGGACCCGATCGAGCGCGTGATCCGCCTGGGCGCCGGCGGCATCCGCACCTTCGCCAACGCCGAGTCCGCCACGCTCAAGGGAGTGGAGATGCAGCTGCGCACCGAGCTGGGGCCGCTCGCCGACGCATTGCGGGATTTCGAATTGCGCCTGAATGCCGCATTCGTGGACTCCACGGTCAATGTAGGCCAGGCCGGGGCGCAGCAGACCAGCACCGAGCGCCACCTGGAAGGCCAGTCGCCCTGGGTGGCCAATCTGCAGTTCAGCTACGACAACCCCGACCGGGACCTGCAGGCCGCCCTCCTGTTCAACATGGCGGGCGAGCGCATCGTGGACGTCGGCACACAGGGACTGCCCGATTCCTACGAACGGCCCGTTGCGCGGCTGGACTTCAATTACCGCCATGCGGTGGAGTTCCGCGGCATGCCCCTGAGGCTGCAATTAAAGATTCGCAACCTGCTCGATGACGACTACGAAGTATTGCGCGGAGGACGAACCGAGCGCCTTTACACGAGAGGCCGCTCCATCAGTTTCTCCGTCGATCTTCAGTTCTGACTGAAGCGCACGCCCGTTCGCCCGATCTGACGAAATGGCGCGGATCGGGACCTTCTCGATTGACTTACAGAACCCGCAGGAGGGGTTTGCCCAAGTGTCCGCGAATAGTTTCCGTTGTCTCCCGGCCGTGCTTTTGTTCGCCCTGATACTGGGCGGCTGCGGCGGCGGCGGTGCCGGCGAGGACCTGGTTATCAACACGGCCCCGCCGACCGATACCGGCGGCGGTTCGGAGACCCCCACGTCTGCAAATGATCCGTTTCCCGTATCGGATGCCTTTGCAGGCAACGGCAACCGCATCGGACTGGACCCGATGCTGAACTCCAACGGCACGCCCGGCGACGGCTCGCCGGACCTGCAGGGAGCGGAGTGGGCCTTCACTTCCAGTTCGCCCGACCTGCAGGGCGATGCCTTCGCCATTTCGCTCGGCGGCGAGTTCGAGGACGTGGACTACGTGGGTGCGTTTGCCCAGGACACGGCCGATACCTGGACCGAGGGCTGGACGGTGGGCGTGCACGGCAACAACACCGTGTGGCAGCCCAGGGGCGAACCGGCTTCCAACGGCGACTGCCCGGCCGGAACCACCTTTGTCGAAGCCCGGACGCTGCCCGAGTCCGTGGGCGGCGGTTCGATGGACCTTTGCCAGCTGGCGCGCCGCTACGACACGGACGGGCAGACCATCACGCTCACCGGCGACAACATCTACCGCCTGGCGGCCGGTTTCCCCGGCACCTACATCGGCAACGGCGAAGCGGCCGACGGCAATTCGAGCAATGACGTGTCGGTGACGCTGGTGATCGAGTCCGGCGCCCTGATCCTGGGATCGCGGCAGGAGGCCCTGATCATCACGCGGGGGTCGCGCATCGAAGCCTCGGGCACCGCCGAGGACCCCATCGTCATGACCTCCACGGACCAGCTCGACGAGTGGGTGGACGGCCGGGCGAGGGCCGACGGGCGCGGCGAGTGGGCCGGCCTGGCTCTGATGGGATATGGCCGCTCCAACGAGTGCGGCGATCCCTGCGACGTCAATGCCGAAGGCAATATCGGCGCCTACGGCGGCACGGACGATTCCGACGAAAGCGGATTCATCGAATACATGGTGATCCGCCATGCCGGCAACGACATCGACGGCAACGGCAACGAGCTGAACGGCCTGACCCTGTTCGCGACCGGTTCAGCAACCCGTTCTTCCTACGTGCAGGTGCACTACGGATTCGATGACGGCGTCGAGCATTTCGGCGCCACCGATCACATGGACCACATCGTGATCACGGGCGCCCGCGACGACTCCTTCGACTGGGGCCAGGGCTACCGCGGCAGCGCCCAGTTCGTGCTGATCGTGCAGGCGCGGGACGACGGCGACCGGGGGATCGAGGCCGACAACGACGGGGACAACCCGCTGGCCGTGCCGGTCTCGCGGCCTACGCTGGCGAACTTCACGATCCTGGGCGCCGCGGACAGCGCGGAAACCTCATCCGACGGCATCCTGTTGCGCCGCGGCACGGGCGCGCGCATCTACAACTTCCTGGTGGCCGACTTCCAGGACGCCTGCCTGGACGTGGATGGAGCCGCCACCGAGGACCTGTTCGGCACCGACCTCACGATCGAGAACTCGCTGTTCCATTGTCCCGCAAAGGAAGTCTATGAGAGCGGTGACGACGACGTGCCCGGAACGGCGATCGCCAACTGGGTGGACCGGGATCCCGACAACCGGATCGCCAATCCCAACCTGCGAGCCGACTACCGGCCCAACGAAGTCGAGGCGGACGTGGCCAATTCTATGTTCGTGGCCACCGATTACGTGGGCGCCTTCGCGCAGGACACGGACGACGACTGGACCGAAGGCTGGACGGTTTCCCTGAACGGCAACACCACGGTCTGGGAGCCCGCGGTCGCCAATCCCGGCGCCGACGGGAGCTGTCCGTCCGGCACCTCGGCCGACGGCAGCCTGGACCTTCCCTCCGCCGTGGGCGGCGGCCGGATGGACCTCTGCCGGTTGCAGCGCCGCTACGACACCGACGGTTCGACGCTGACGCTCGCCAACGACAATATCTACGCGCCGGCATCCGGTTTTCCGGGCACCTATATCGGCAACGGCGAGGAAGCCGATGGCGACGCGTCCGATAACGTCTCCGTGACGCTGAAGATCGAACCGGGCACGCTGGTGCTCGCGTCGTCCGGCGAGGCCGTGATCATCACCCGTGGCTCGCGGATCGAAGCCGACGGTACCGTTGAGGACCCGATCGTAATGACCTCGCGGCGCCAATTCGACGACTGGGCCGCCGGCGGCGACGGCACCGCAGGCCGCGGCGAGTGGGCCGGCCTGGCGCTCATGGGCTACGCGCGCTCCAACGAGTGCGGCAGCCCCTGCGACGTTGCCGCCGAAGGCAACATCGGCGCTTACGGCGGCAACGACGATGCCGACGACAGCGGCTACATCCGCTACCTGGTGATCCGCCACGCTGGCAACGACGTCGACGGCAACGGCAACGAGCTGAACGGCCTGACGATGTTCGCCACCGGTTCCCGCACCCGCGTCTCCTATTTGCAGGTGCACAAGGGCCTGGACGACGGCGTGGAGCACTTCGGCGCCAGCGACTTCATGGATCACGTCGTGATCACGGATGCAGCCGACGATTCCTTCGACTGGGGCCAGGGCTACCTGGGCGGCGCGCAGTTCGTCGTGATACGCCAGGCCTCCGACGACGCCGACCGCGGCATCGAGGCGGACAATGACGGCGACGCTCCCAACGCCCAGCCGATTTCCGGCCCGACGCTGGCGAACTTCACGATGATCGGCACCGAAGACGGCGGCACCAACACGATAGGCTTGCTGCTGCGCCGTGGCACCGGCGCAACCATGTGGAACAGCGTGATCACCGGCTTCAATCGTTGCGTGGACTTCGATGACGAGGCCACCTTCGGCCGCTACGACACCGGCGCGATCGCGTTCCGCAACAACGTCGTGTCCTGCGCCACCAACTTCGACGAAGAGTGAGTGTGAAGCCCTGTGTTCGGCCCGCCTCCTCGACGGAGCGTTGGAGCAGGACAGCGAGAATCGAGCCAGGATGGCGTCTCCGACGAGGAGGCGGGTCGAACACAGGGCGAGGAAGCATCGCTGCTGGGGAATGGCATAATTTGAAGGCGAAATGCGGCGCGATATTCTGGTAGTCGAGGACGAGGGCGCGATTCGCGGAATGCTCGCCTTCAACCTGCGCCGCGCCGACTTCGACGTGCGCGAAGCGGAGGACGCAGGCGCCGCCCGCAAGGCCATCGCCGAACGCCTTCCCGACCTGGCCATCATCGACTGGATGCTGCCCGATAGCAGCGGCCTGGAACTGACCCGCTGGATCAAGCGCACGCCCGAGACGCGCGACGTGGCCATCATCATGGTCACCGCCCGCTCGCAGGAGCAGGACAAGATCTCGGGATTGAGCAGCGGCGCCGACGACTACGTCACCAAGCCGTTCTCAAGCCGCGAGCTTCTGGCCCGCATCAACGCGGTGCTGCGCCGCTCCCAGAGCTCCCAGGAGGACCCGATAACGCGTGGGCGGCTGACGCTGAACCCGGTCAGCCATCGTGTGCATACCGACCGGGGGCCCGTCGTCCTGGGGCCGACCGAATTCCGCCTGCTGCGCCTGTTCATGGAACGCCCCGAGCGCGTATTCAGCCGCTCCCAATTGCTGGATCGGGTATGGGGGCCGGCGGTTTTCGTGGAGGACCGCACCGTGGATGTGCATATCCGGCGTCTCAGGAAGGCGCTTGAAGCGCATGAGGTGGACCGCTACATCCAGACCGTGCGAGGCGCAGGCTACCGTTTCTCGCTCCAGTAGAGTCGAGTCTTGGATCCCCTGGTTCGCAGACTGGTTATCCGTATTGCGTTGCGCGCCTGCGGCGTGGCGGCGGTTCTGGGCGCCGCCGCCTGGCTGCTTGCCGACAGGCCGATTGCGGGCGCCCTGGCCGGCCTTGTCCTGGTTCTTGCATGGGAACTGTCGGTCCAGGTGCGCGCCGCGGGCGAACTGTCACAGTTGTTCGACCCGGATGCATGGTCCGGAGGCGCGTTCTCCTTCGCCGAACTGCCGCAGCAATTGAGCGACCTGGAGAGCCGCACGGAGGAGGCCGAAGAACGGCTCAGGAAAGTGCTGAAGGCCCTGCGCAGCACGGCGCGGTCCTTCCCCGACGCGGCCCTGGTACTGAACGACAACGGAGAGGTTGTGGTCAGCAATCGCCAGGCCCGCCGGCTGCTGGGCGTGCGCAAACGGCTGGACAAGGGCAGGCCGGCGCTCAAGCTGATCCGCGATGCCGAGTTCAGGACCTGGCTCGAGCGCGGCGGCAAGGACCTGGTGCGCTTCAAGTCGCCGGAGAAGCCCGACAGCTGGCTGGAGGCGCAGCGCGTTCCCTACGCGGAAAAGCAATTCCTGCTCCTGGTGCGCGACGTCACCGCCGCGGTGCTGGCGGACAAGACCCGCTCCGACTTCGTGGCCAACGCCTCGCACGAACTGCAGACGCCCCTGACGGTGCTGACCGGCTACCTGGAGTCGATGTCGGAAGATGAGGAGTTTCCCGATCGCTGGAGCGACCCTGTCCAACACATGGCGTCGCAGTGCGACCGCATGACCAGGCTGGTGCGGGACCTTCTCGAGTTGTCTCGGCTGGAGACGTCCGAAACTCCGCCCGGCTTCACGCCCCTGAACATGATGGACGTTCTCGGGGACGCGGTGCAGGTCGCGACAGCGCGTTCCAGCGGCCAGTTGGATATCCGCGCCGAAGTCAGGAGCGAACGGCCTTTGCTGGGCGACGAAGCCGAGATCCGGTCGGTTGCGACCAACCTGGCGATCAATTCAGCAGCGTTTACGCCGCCCGGCGGCGCAGTCGTATTGCGCTGGCAAGCAGGCCGCTCCGGCGGACAACTCTCCGCGACCGATACCGGCATCGGAATCCGGCGGGAACACCTTCCACGCCTGACCGAACGGTTCTACCGGGTACGGGGAGAGGGCAGTCCCGTGGTTCCGGGCACCGGTCTGGGACTGGCCATTGTCAAGCATGTGCTGACGCGTCACGACGGCAGCCTGGAAATAAAGAGCAAGCCCGGTTCGGGAAGCACGTTTACCTGTAACTTTCCGTCCAAGCGCGTCGGCGACAGAGTATGAGGCTCACCGCTCCCTGTTGATGTGACGGTGCGCTAGCCCGTGCTTTCCGCGCCGACTATGGGCAGCGGTTCGGTCCGGTTCCATGTCCCCCGGGTAAAGTCCGGAATCGGCTTGCTGTTGCCCCGGTCGGCGACCGAATCGGCGCTGATCGGTCCAATCGCCGACCAGGCCGCGGCGTCGTAGACATTCTGATCCAGTGGCTCGCCGTTTCTGAGGCAGTCAACCAGCCGCCAGCACATCAGGTGGTCCATGCCGCCGTGACCGCCCTGTTTCTCGGCCCGCCGGCCCATCTGCACCCACAGCGGATGGTCGTACCGTGCCCGCCATGCCGTCATGTCGTAATCCCATTCGTGAAATGACCCGGCGCCCCCTTCCTCCAGCGCGATGCGGTTGGGAAAGCCCGCGAAGACCCCGTTGGTCCCCTGGATCAGGTTGTGGCGGCTGTACGGACGCGGCGTGGTCGTGTCGTGCTGCACCATGATCGTTCGGCCCTGCACGGTCCTGATCAGGCTCGTGTTCATGTCGCCCGTGACGTAGTCGAGCCGGTTTCGCTCGTGTTCCGGCGGAAATTCCCTGCGCGCGTAGGCCTGCCTGCCGACCGCGGGGGAGCTCATGGAATTCATGTAGTCGAACCGATCGCCGCGATTGATGCCCATGTACTGGGCGATCGGACCCAGGCCATGCGTGGGATAGAGATTGCCGTTGCGCCTCGCGTGCCATTGCGTACGCCACGAGCCTGTCTTGTGGTCGATCTCCTTCATCTGCCAGCGCAGTTCGTGGATATAGGCCGCCTCCCCGTGCAGCAGTTCGCCGAAAAGTCCCTGGCGGACCATGTTCAGGACCATCAGTTCGTCGCGGCCGTAACAGACGTTCTCCAGCATCATGCAGTTCATCCGCGTGCGCTCCGATGTGTCCACCAGCCACCAGGCCTCGTCGAGCGTGGTGACCGCGGGCACCTCGACGAACGCGTGCTTGCCGCATTCCATCGCTTCCGCGGCCATGATCGCGTGCCAGCGCCACGGAGTGGCGATCACCACGATGTCGACGTTCCGGCGATCGAGCAGCTTGCGGTAGGCGTAGTCGTCGCCCGTATACAGTGCCGCCGGCGATGCGCCCAGGTCCGCCATGATGCCGGCCGCGCGATCGAGCACGAACTGGTGGGTGTCGCAAATGGCCGTGATACGGGCGCCCTCGATGTTGCAGAAGTGCCGTACGAACCCGGTGCCCCTCTCGCCCACGCCGATCAGGCCCACACGCACGGTTTCCAGCTGCGGCGCCACCAGGTCCATGACAGGGCGGCTGCCCGCCGGCCTCGGCCGCTCGATTTTGCCGGACTGTTTGGCCGCGGCCGAACCCAGCCCCGCCGCCGCCCCCGCGGCCAATGTCGATTTCAGAAACCCGCGCCGCCCAATCTTGTTCACTGTTTGTGTTCCTTTCGTGCTCGACCTCTGAAGCGTTCGGTGATCATAAGGCTTGCCCCGCCGTGCCGGGCATGCAAACCCCCGATAGTGTAAAATTCCGCGGCTTCGCGCATGCTGCGCAGCCTGTTTCCAGCAACGATTCAATATGCGTACCGTTTCCGCAAAACCCGGGCAGGTCCGGCAGGACTGGTTCCTCGTGGACGCCGCCGGCCAGACGCTGGGCCGGCTGGCGACCGAACTTGCCACGCGCCTGCGGGGCAAGCACAAGCCCGAGTACACGCCGCACGTGGATACCGGCGATTACATCGTGGTCGTGAACGCGTCCCAGGTCCGCGTGACCGGAGACAAGCTGAACCAGAAAATGTATCACCGTCACACCGGCTACATCGGCAACCTCAAGTCCGTTCCGCTGAAGCGGGTCATGAAGGAAACGCCCGAGCGCGCCATCCTTTCCGCCGTGCGCGGGATGTTGCCGAAGAACCGCCTGGGCCGCGCCATGCTCAAGAAGCTCAAGGTCTATCCGGGCCCCGAGCACCAGCATGCCGCGCAGCAGCCCAAACCCCTGGAGATACAGGCATGACCGACACCGTGTTCTACGGCACCGGCCGCCGCAAGACCTCCACGGCGCGCGTATTCCTTCGGCCCGGCACCGGCAAGGTGACCGTCAACCGGCGCCCGCTGGACGAATTCTTCGGCCGCAAGACGGCGCGCATGATCGTTCATCAGCCGCTGAAGGTGGTCGGCCTCGACGGCCGGATGGATGTCACCGTGACTGTGAAGGGCGGCGGCACCACCGGTCAGGCCGGCGCCATACGGCACGGGATCACCCGTGCGCTGCTTGCCTACGACGAGGAGCTGCGTCCCAAGCTGAGGGCGCCCGGCTTCGTCACCCGCGACGCGCGCAAGGTCGAGCGCAAGAAAGTGGGCCTGCGAAAAGCCCGCCGCGCCACCCAATACTCCAAGCGCTGATCGCGCTGCGCGGCGGCGCCCCGCGGGCCAACGGGTGGGGGATCGTCTAACGGCAAGACATCGGACTCTGACTCCGAGAATCCAGGTTCGAATCCTGGTCCCCCAGCCACCCCTCACACCGCGTCGGCAATCACTCGCCCGGACCGGCGAGGTGCCTGATGAGGATCTCCCAATGGTCGATGCCGCCGGTCAGATTCTCGGTGGGCAGCCGCTCGTTTACGCCGTGGGCGCGCATTTCATTCGGCTTCATGAAGATGCCCGAAGTTCCGTAGGTGGGAATCCCGGCCAGCCTGAACTCCAGTCCATCGGTGGCGCCGGCGGACATCTTGCCTACGATTTCCACGTCGCCGAACCGGTTCGCCACTGCTGCACGCACGGCGGCAACCACGTCTTCGCGCAGCGGTGACGCCGGCGCTGCCGTGGGGTTTCCGGTGATTTGCACGGCAACCGACTCGCCGGCCACCAATCCCGCCAGGTACGCCGCCAGCTCCGGCACCTTGCCCTGTCCCTTCACGGTGCGGATCGAGACCGCGTGTGCGTATATCTCCAGCGCCTTGGCCTGCTTCCAGCTATCGGACTTCGCCTGCGCCGCGCCTGCCAGGAGCGCGATGCCGGCAAGCCACAGCATGGGGATACGCTTGTTCATCGGTCGCGCATCGAAAGGGTGTATGTGGAGAACCACTCGTGCAGGTATTGCTGCGTTCGAAACAAATTACTCGGTTTGCTTCGCCACGGTCCGTGGCCTTCGTCCCTGAAGATCAGGAGTTTGGTCGGAACACCCTTTACCTTGAGCGCGAGGTAGTACTCGGCGGACTGCGCGACCGGAGTCCGGCCGTCATTTTCTCCGACCATGACCAGGGTCGGCGTTTCGACCCTGCCGACGTGCATGATCGGCGAGTGCTTGAGCCATGCGGTCGGGTCTTCCCAGAACGGCGTAGGAAAGCTCGAGTAGCTCCATCCGACGGCGTCCGTCGTGCCCGCCATGCTGATGCGGTTGGTGACAGCACAGCTGACCGAGACTGCCGCGAAACGATCGGAATGCGAACTCAGCCATGCAGCGAGCGAACCGCCGCCGCTGCATCCCATTGCATAGATTCGGTCCTCATCGACGATGTCCCTTGCCACCACGGAGTCGATTCCCGACAGAAGGTCGCCCGAATCGACATCTCCCGGAAACGCGTCGTCGATCGCATTGGCGAAGGCCGCGCCGTAGCCGGTGCTGCCGCGCGGATTGGTCAGGAGGACGAGATATCCGCGCGCGGCAAACTCATGCAAGCGGAAGCTGAAGTCGTTGCCCGCCATGTAATGCGGTCCGCCATGGATTTCGAGAATCAGCGGGTACCTGTTGCCCGGTTCGAAGTCCGGCGGATGGTACAGCCAGCCTTGTACCGGCTGTCCGTCGCGTGCCTCGTACCAGAATTCCTCGACATCGCCGAGCCGAATTTCCGACAAGCGTTGCGCATTGACCGACGTCAGAATGGAAATTGCGCCGTTTTGCATGTCGATCGACACCACGTCGTATCCGGATGTGGGGGTGGTATGCGACGCGATGCCCGTGCCGTCTGCACTGATCCCGCCCAGGTAGAGGCGCTGGCGTCCCGAAGTGACGGCCTGTTGCGTTCCACCAAGATGCACAAACTCGATGTTGGTCGAGCCCGCGCGGTCCTGGGTGACGTAAACGCCGCTTGCGTCGCCGGCCCAGGCGAAGCGATAAACCTCATCAGGCAAATCCGCGACCAGCGTCCGGGACTCGCCGCTTTCGAGGTCGATCAGGCGCAGTTCCCGCGGTGCGAACGAATCGGGCGACTTCGCGAAACCCGTGTGGACCAGGTAGCGTCCATCGGGCGACGGCGAAGGGGTGCGCCAGAAACCCGGCTCTTCCGTCAGACGCTCAATCCGCTTGCTTTCGATGTCCACCCGGTAGATGTGGGAGCGGTCCATGTTCTCCAGGGTGTCGTCAAACTCGGTGTCGCCGTCGAAGAACAATGCGCGGCTGTCCGCCGACCATGCGAACGCCGATCCGAAGAAGAAGCCCGAATACCGGGCCCCGGCAAACCAGTTGCCGCTCGTAATCTGCTCGACCGAGCCGGTCTCCAGGTCAAGCACGAACAGATGGCGGCGTGAATTCGCGATCGCTCCGGCGCTGTTGCGGAAATGCAGCGTATCGACGACGGCCGGGGGATCGGTCCAGCGGGCGCCCTCCGGCGCCTCCGGTATTTCGACCGGCCAAGTTTCGGTGAAGGGAACCATCGACGCAAACGCGAGCTTCGTTCCGTCCGGCGACCAGGTGATCGACGAAGGCGATATCTCTTCCTCGGTTGCGCTGCGAGGTTCGCTGAAGCCGCTGTCGGTGGCGTCCCGTATCAGTATTCGGACACCGTTCTCACCGCTCGACAGGTAGGCCACACGGTTCCCTTCAGGAGACCACGCGACATTCCAGCCACTGTCAAAACGGCGTTTGCCGCTTCCGTCGGCATTCATCACCCACAGTTCGCGAATCCACCCGTCCTTTACCGGGTCAACACGCGACCGCAGGTAGATGACACGTTCGCCATCCGGTGAAATTGCCGGTGCTCCGGCGGTCTCCCATTCGAGGTAATCGGCAAGCGCAATGGGGCGACCGCTGACTGCCCCGCAGGCGAGGAGCAGCGCGCCGGCAACCGCTGCCAGGGTGGAAACTGCGCCCTTCATCCGCGCCGTTACCAGGTGATCTCCAACCCGAATCGCTCGCGCGTTCGCACCGATGGCCTGGCGCGGGTCGTATCCCGGACGAAGATCAGCCCATCGAACATGGCAAGGACCGGAACCGGCGGGTGCAAGGCCTCGAGTTCGTCCGAGTACCGCGCGCCGGTCCAGCGCATGCGCCTGGGCTCCCCGAGCCATTTCCTGACCGAAATTGCGCGACTCGCCCGGCCAAGGTCAACGAAGAACACATCGCTCCCCACGTCGGCCAGGAAGCCATCCACCGAATCCTCGTCCGCCGCGCCCACGGTGTGTTCCATGAACACCGCTGACTGCTCTTCCGTCGCAGGACGAAACGCCTGGAAGCTGCCCCGCTCGAACGCGAAGCCGATCGCGTAGTAGTCGCTGCCGAGTTCGTTTTCCAGCAGCATACCCATCATGCGGTCGCCGTCCGCATCTCTGATCTTGCCGACATGAGCGTTGTGCGCCCAAAGCGCAATGCGCTCTTCGTCTCCTCCGACGGCGCGAATCCAGTGAACCATATCGGCCATCCCGCGATCCCGAACGTCGGTAGCGGACGTGGAACGAAGATAGGTCCATTCGTCCGGCTGCAAGGCCATTGCAAGCCACCAGACCGCGACCCGTGCGGCGCCTTGCGCCAACCGATAGTCATCGGTCCCGGCGCTTGCGGTCAGAAGCGCCTCGTTACGTTCGATGTACAACGAGAGGTCCGTCGCGGCGCGATGCATGCCCGTCAGGTTCGCCGGGCTGTTGAGCCGCGTCCTGGCAAGCTCGCGCGCCTCGCCCTCAAGTTCGTCGAAGGAAAGATACGGCCCGAATCCGGCCCTGAGCGCGGCGGTCTCGTCCCGGGCATGCGCGGCGACGAAGGCCACGGCCCGTTTCAGCGCATCGCCACCGCCCTGCACGTCGAAACCGTAGAAATTGAGCGGGTCGCCGCCGCGCGCGTTGTAGGCCCGCATCCATTCCACCAGCTCGATCACCTCCTCGGTGTCCCAGGTCCAGAATCCCAGCCCGTTCACGAGTGCTTCCACGTCTCCTTCACCGCCCTTGATGTATCGATCGATCCGGATGGACGGTTCGAACACGGCCTCGATCGCGAAGGTGCGGAATCCCTCCCGTTCGACCAGGTACTGAATGACCCGGTGCTTGAGCTGGAAGAACTCGCGGGTGCCGTGGGTGGCCTCGCCGAGTCCCACCACCCTGGCATCGCCGATGTAGTCGGCGAGAAACTCGAGGTCGCCGGCCGAGTCGCCCGGAGCGACAACGGTTATCGTGTGCGAGGCGTCCGCCACGGCACGAAGCGCCTGATCCCGGGTTGCAACGCCGTCGCCCTCCGCCTCGATCTCGCTTGCCGCCAACACGCAAACACTCAGCAGCACCCAGCATCTCACCATATTGCCGCGCGCGCCTCCGGCGCCAGGTATAAGGCGTCGCCGGCCTCAACGCTGAAGGCCCCGTACCATGCGTCGATGTTGCGAACCACACCGTTGACTCGTATCGATCCCGGCGAATGCGGGTCGGTCTCAAGCAACTGCATCTGCGTCTGGAGGCGGAACTTTTCGCGGCGCATCTGCGCCCATCCGAAAAAGAAACGCTGTTCGGGCGTAAATCCATCGATATCGATCCGCTCGCCCCAATGATCGGACGCCCTGTACGCGTCGAGAGCCAGCGTCAGGCCAAAAATATCGGCGATGTTCTCGCCCAGTGTCAGTTTGCCGTTAACGAAGCGTCCGGGCAGAGGCTCGTAGCGGCTGAACTGATCCACGATCAACCGCGCCTGCTGGTTGAACGCTTCGGCGGACTTCGGCGTCCACCAGTCCCGCAGCGCCCCTGCGGCATCGAATCTGCGACCGAGATCGTCGAATGCGTGCAGCAGCTCGTGGCCCATTACGCCGCCGATCGCCCCATAGTTGATGGCGGGATCGGCGCGGTCGTCAAAGAACGGAGGCATAAGGTTGCCCGCCGGTATAGTGATCTCGTTCAATGCCGGATGAAACCCGGCGCCCGCCGCCTGCGGCACCATGCCCCACAATTCCGGGTCGGGCGGTATGCCGACGCGTTGGACTTGCTGAGCCCAGCGGTCGGCACGCACCTCCCGCAGGTTCTCGAAAAAGGATGCGCGGCCGATGGTCACGTCGGGCTCGCTCCGCCATGCATCCGGATAGGCGATCTTCGCGCGTATGCGATCGAGCTTTACGAACGCCTCCTGCTTGGATTCGTCGTCCATCCAGTCCAGTTGTTGCAGCCGCCGGCGAAACGCGCGCTTGAGTTGTTCAAACATGCTCTCGACTTCCGCCTTGGCCGCGGGTGAAAAGTGCCGTTCCACAAAGGCCCGACCGATTTCGAAGCTGAAGGCGAGTTGCACGAAACGCAACGCCTGATCCTCGACGCTGCGATCGGCGGAGCGGCCGGAAATTACGGAGTCGAAGAGTTCCCACTTCATTACCTGTGTCCGGCTGTCCAGGTACGGGACGTTGTTGTGCAACAGGTGGAAACACAGGTAAGCCTTCCACACTTCCAGCGGGGCGCCATTGACGATCTCCACGATTGTGGCGACGCTGCGCGGGAACCGGACGATCAGGTTTTCGAAGTGATCGATACCAAGCTCGCCGAAAAAGGCTGACCAGTCGAACCCGGGAAACGCCTCGGCGACTTCACCCAACGTGTAGCCGTGCACGGACCCGGCATAGTCGTGTCGCTCTTCGGCTGTGGGATGAGCGGCGGCGAGCCGGGTTTCGAGCGCGACGACATCATCGGCAAGGCCTTCAGCGGCGTCGAATCCCAGTCTTTCCAGCGCGCTTCCGACCCAACGCGCATACGCGGCACGATTCGACCGTTGCATGTCGTCCATGGACGTGTAGCCGCCGGGCGAATAGATGCCGAGCCCGCCCACGTCCATGAAAAACACCTGCCTGTCCGGCCGGTTGAAATCCGTCTCGACAAATCCCGTAATCGGCGAGGCGCCTCCGGTGAGCTTGTGGCGCGCAAACTCCCGGACAAGCGCCGAACGTTCCGAGATCGCCCGGATACGGTCAAGATCCGCATCAATCGGCCCAATGCCCCGCTCGTTCCGCAATTTCAGGTCGATGAAACTCGCATAGAGGTCGCCGATTTTCCGTTCGACGGGCGAAAGGCCGTCCCGGACTCCAGGCCGGGCGAACTCAAGGATCATTTCCTCGATAAGCGCGTCATTTCGTTCCCGCACGAACGCCCGGGAACCGACCTGAATCCGGTCGGCAGGGATCGAAGTGTCGTCGATCCACCTGCCGTTGACATATTCGTAGAAGTCGTCACCGGGCGTGATCGCCGGGTTCATTGCGGCAACGTCGAAACCCCAGGCGCCGAACAGGGGCTGGTCGCCGCGATCGGCCTGCAAACCCGGGTCCTCGATGCCGCATCCTGCCACCAGCAGGGCCGCCGGCAGGAACAGCGACCCGATCGCCGAGCCGCGCGACATGCAGTGTCGTGTCACGACACCCGTCCCGTATCGTTCAGCTTTCTCCGGGACCCCGCCCGGCGCCGCTCACAGTCTTGCCTTGAACGCAAATACGTAGGTACGACCGACGCGCGCGAACACGTTTGCAAATTGTCTGAGCTCTCTCGGCTGCGTCTCTTCGGTGAGGTTGTTGATCACGAGTCTGGCGCTGAAGCGCTCATTGAATTCGTAGCTGACGGTCGCGTTGTGGGTCAGCATGGAATCCGTTCGCGCGAACTCGAAAAGGGGAGTCGAGGTTCCGTCATGGTCCCTCGCGCTCGAATCGAGCCAGCCTTCGCCCACGTAGTGACCCTGCCAGGTCGCCGACCACTTGCCCTGCGAGTACGAAACCGCAATCTGTGCGCGGTTCTTCTCCCGGCCGAGCAACTCCACCCAATCGTCCACGTCGAACCCGTTGGTTGAAGTGTCGTACTTGTCGAGACGGAACCAGGTTACCGCCAACCCCAACGTGCCGGGCCCGATATCCACGCTGTACGCGATGTTCGTCGTCAGGCCGGCGAAGTTCGTGAATCCCGTGTTGACAAAGCCGGCCCGATAGCCCGTCAGGATGAATCTTGCGGGATCGCGGGTGAACTGGTTGCAGACCGCATCACTGGGGTAAACACTGCTGTCGTAGCAAGCTGCAACCACCGCGCTGCCGTTGAGATTGTTGATCGCGCCCTCGATCTCGATGTTCTGGTAGTCGAGCGAGATTGCCAAACGATCGAGAAACGCCGGCTCGAAAGTGAGTCCCACCGTCCACGAATCCGCCGCCTCGTTCTCCAGGTAGGAGTTGCCCCCGATCGTGCCGGGAACGCCGCCGATGGCGCCGATATAGGCGGCAAGGTAATCCCGGGCGGCCGTCTCGTTCGGCGCCAGCCCGGCGGCCACCACCGCCGCGGCGCAATTGCTTGCGCGGTTGGAGGGGTTCGGTCCGCCATTGATCTGGCTGTTTGCGCAGGGGTCCGCAACGCCCGTGAATAACGGACTCTGCCCCGCGAACAGCTCCGCGATCGAGGGGGCGCGCACGGACCGGGTCTGGTTGCCGCGAATCGTAAGCCCTCCTGCCAGGACCGTCCGGACACCGATCGTCCATACGTTGTCGGCGCCGGCGAGACTGTTGTCGATGCGGCGAAATGCGCCTTCCAGGTTGAACTGGCGCACGATCTCGTTGCTGATGATCGGCACGACAAATTCCGCGTATCCTTCCGTGGAGTCGAAATCGCCCGAAACGTCCGGGGTGCCGGCGTGTCCGCCCAGAAGGCCCCCGGCCCTGGTGAGCGGGTCGGTCGTAAACATGGACTCTTCCACGCGGTACTCGAAGCCGGCCGCAAACTGAATCGGACCCGCGGGCAAATCCCACAGGTCGCCGGTGACGTTGCCCTGGAGGAACCGCTGGTCGATGCGCGTGTCGATCGTCGAAAGCGCCCGAAGATAGCTCAGCGTCTCCTCGGTGTTGTAGGCGCCGAACGGGCTATAGGGGAGGCAGTCCGCGATATCCGACTGGCTGGCGCCATCGGCGCCCATGACCCGCGCGCGGCAGACGATCTGCTGCCCGGTAGCGGAATCGGCCCAGCCGCCCCGGCCGGCGTCAAAAGTCATCTGGCGGGGATCGGCGAACATTGACGGATCGGTGAGGATCGCACCGCCCGAATCCACCATTACCGCGTCCACCGCAAGGCCGAAACGCGCCGCGTTCACGGTCGCGCTCACATTGGTTGACGAAGCACGGCCCTGGCTGAAAGTGAGGTCCCAGGCCCACTCCCGGTCCCCGGCTGCAAACTCGCCCTCCAGCCCGACCACCGCGCTCCAGCTGGTGCCGCTGGCCTCCGTGCCCTTGTCCGAGAGATCGTTGAGCGACCGGCCGACAATGAAGTTGGGGCCAAGCGCAAGGAAGGGGAACGGCGCGCCGAACAGGGCGGCGGTCCCGGAAATCACTCCGGAACTTATCGTGGCGCGGGCGTCGGGATTGAGGAATGGATGGCCCAGGGAAACCGTCAGACCTGGCTGTACCGGTGTCCCGAATACGCTCGGGGAAGCGATCGGCTGGTACGCGTCAAGCTCGGAAAACCGCAGCATGGCGGTCAGGCGGACCGAATCGCTGATGTCGTAGTGACCGAGGGTCATTACATTGAACCGCTCGCTGTCGTTCAGCATCGTTCCGTAGTCCGACTCCCGAAAGAGGCCCGGAAAGTCCGGCTGGTTTTGCGAGAACAGGAACGTGCCGTTGCCGTCGCCGATCATCACGGGTATCAGCTCCCCGTTCTCATCGAACATCAGGATGTCGCCGCTGGCGCCGTCCTGAAGGAAGCCGACCGGGTTGGCGCCGAATACGACGGCTGCGCCCAGGCCGAACAGGTTGACGGCGGGCGTGCCGTACGCGGAAACCCCCGGAAACCCGGTGTCGGTCTGGAATGTGTTCAACGGCAATGGCGGGTCGGAGGTGAAGAATCCGATGGGATTCGTTGCCAGCATCGGATGGGAAATCTGGAGGTCGGCGGACCCGGGACGGTCGGTCTGCAGCAGGCCGGCCCGTTCCACGTATTCGATCGCAACGGCGATGTTGCCGCGGCCGTCGGCCAGATTGCGGCCGTACACCAGCCGGCCGCGAAGGCTCCCGGCGTCGCCTTCCTGGGACTGGCTCCCCTGTGCGTCCAGTTCGAATCCCTCGAAGTCGTCCCGGATGATGACGTTGACGACGCCTGCTATAGCGTCGGCTCCATAGATCGGCGCGCCCCCGACCGTGACCGTATCGATGCGCTCCACAAGCGCCGTCGGTATCGAGTTGATGTCCACCTGCAGTCCCGAACTTCCGGTGGCGCGATTGGGCTGCGGCGAGGATGACGAGACCATGCGGCGGCCATTCAGCACGGTCAGCGTGCGTTCGGACCCGAGACCGAACAGGTCGACAAACGTCAAACCGACATCGGTCGCGGCCTGATTGAAATCGTAGTCGTCGTTGCCTGCCGTGGAGAACAACGGGATCTCGTTGATCGCCTCGCCGAGGTTGAGGCTGCCGCGATTGTCGAGGTAATCCCCGTCGATGCTGACGGTGGGCAGCAGGTATTCCGTGGGCGAGCGCTGGATTCGGGAGCCCGTTACAACGATCTCTTCAATTGGACGTTCGGCCACCTCGCCTGGCGTTTGCGCCAACGACGCGAGGGGGAATCCAACCGTGAGCGCAATTGCAAGAATTGCCCTGTAAGAAGCCTTCAAGACATTGTTCTGGTTCATCTTCGCTCCCCTGGATATCCAAAGATTCCGGTTGGTTGACCGCTACCATTCTGTCCGAATTCAGGGCGGGTCGCAAACCCGTTTTGGTGATTCTTAGGCTCAGGTTTTATAGGGCTCGATTTTGGTCCGGCAGTCACGGGCCGGCATCGATCAAGAATGCTTCACGAAACAGGTTCAAGCGCGTGTCGTTGTACAGGTCGCGCTCCATCGAAGCAGTACGTGAGTTGACCGCCATGATCGCTGCGCTTTTCGATGGAGGATGAATATAGAGAAACGCCTGAAACGCTTTCTGCCCGCCCGTGTGCCCGACGAAGCGATGCGACGACGGACCCGCGCGATAGTCGATCACGAAGAAGGTCGTGGCCATGTACTCGGTCAGCTCGTCGAACTCCTCATGCACATGCAAGGGCTCCCACATTTCTTCCAGCGTGGCGCGCGACAGAACCTGCTCATGGCGCGCTGAATCTCCTGCGCCCAGCAGGAAATTGACGTACTTCACCATGTCTCCGACCGGGCCGTTGAGGCCGCCGTTGCCGGTGGTCATGCCCGTATCGAAATCGATGCCATTGGACGTGACCTGCTCGCCTTCGACCGTGAAGTTGTCTGATCGAAACGCCTTCAGGTGCCAGGGGGTGATGTCGAAATAGCTGTCGTACATCGCCAGCGGCCTGAGAATGTTCTTGTCGATGTAGACCTCTATGTCGTCCCCGGTAATCTGCTCAATGATCCGCCCCAGCAGGCTGGTCCCGGGATTTGAGTACGAATAGGACGAACCGGGAGCGAAGTGAAGTTTCGTATACGGCAGCATCGCGTCCCACTGCGACCAATCCGCGGGCTCGTGGGGATGCCATTGCTCCGTTCCGCCCCATGGAAAGGTGGGGACTCTCAGGCCCGATGTGTGTGTCATCAGGTGCCTGATGGTGACGTCGGACATATCGCCGAAAGGATTATGAGCCTGGCCGAAGACAGGTATGTAAGCCGTTACCGCATGGTCCAGGTCGAGCAGCCCCCGGTCCCGCAGCTGCATGATTCCGATCGCGGTAAACGTCTTGGTGATCGAGGCCCAGTGGTAAATCGTGTTCTCGTTCACGGCGCGCCGCGGTTTCAGCGTCTGGTGGCCGTAATGGTGAGCGCCCGTGACCTGGCCTTCGCGGGTGAAATAGAGGCTGCCCCCCACGTAGCGGTTGCGGCGCAGGTCCGCGTCGAACTGCGCGGTCACGCCGGCCCAGGCTTCGTCGAACGTACCCGGGTTCCCTTGCCCGCCGGCCGTGGCGGCAATCAACAAACCGGCCGCAAGCACAAGCGGGAGTCGTCCTCGATCGCGCATTGCCTGCCTACCTCCCGGAGACGATCGGGAAGTATATGCTCAACAGGAGTCTGCGCAGATTGACTTCGGAGGGGTTCCCCCCGGAGCGGCGGACGGTGTTGGCGGCCGCGAGAAAAACCTGGCCGTCCGCCGGATTGACCATGAACGACGAGCGATGGGTCAACTGGTAGCCCGAATGGCCGACCCACCGGACGACTTCTTCAGTGACGCGGGTCCGGTTGTCGGCGATGAAGAACCCGAGGCCGACGCTGACGTCACGGTCCTGATCGCTGCCGACCGGAAAGGCGGGCTCGAACATCCGCGCGAGCGTCGCTGGCTGAAGGATTCCTGTGACCTCGGAGTTGCCGGCCAGAAAATCCGCGAACCTGCGCATATCGGACAAGGGGGCGTTCAGTCCGCCGTTCGCCGCGGTGATCCCGGTATCGAAGTCCGGTCCGATGGATCGTGGGCCGCCCTCTTCGGCGTAATAGCCGTGGGACCTGGATCCGGCGAGATGCCAGGGCGTCATGTCGAAGTAACTTCGGTACATGCCCAGCGGCTTGAAGATGTTCTTGTCGACGTAGGCCTCGATCGTGTCGCCCGTAAGCGTCTGGACGATCCGGCCGAGAAAGATGGCGCCGAGGTTCGAATAGCCGTACCTCGTGCCCGGTTCAAAACGGATTTCCGTATAGGGCATCATCGCGACCAGCTGCGACCAGCTGCGCGGTTCATGAGGCTGCCAGCCGGGCTCGTCCTTCCAGGGCCAGGTGGGGCCGCGGAAGCCGGAAGAATGGGTCAGCAGGTGGCGGACGGTGATCGCGTCCATGGGGCCGAAGCGATTATGGACCGCGCCGATTTCCGGCAGAAAGGAGACCACCGGCGCGTCCAGGGACAGCAGGCCACGCTCGACGAGCTGCATTGCCGCCACCGAGGTCAGGATCTTGGTCACCGAAGCCCAATGGAAAATCGTATCTTCGTCAACCCGGTTCCGACGCTCGACATCCGCGAACCCGAAGTTGTAGCGCCCGAGCAAACCTTTCCTGTCCGCCACCAGAAACCCGGCGCCGATGACGCCCTCTTCCTGCAGCTCCCGGGTGTGCGCGGCCTCGATGTCCCGGAGTAGTTCGCGGTGCGTGGCAGGGGTGTCCATGGGCGGGGAGGCCCGGACCGAATTCGTTGCGCCCGCGACGCATAAACTCAGCAGCCCGCAGCCGGCCCATGCCGCCAGTTCGATGCCGGGCGCTTTCCGACGGTTGGTCCTGAAAAACATCAATTGAAGGCGCCCAAGAGCAGGAAGGCCACGGCGGTAATGCCCGCGGACACCAGAGCATACGGCAACTGCGTCGTGACGTGATCGATGATTTTTACCTCTGCGCCGATGCAAGTCACGATGGTGGAGTCCGAAATCGGCGAACAGTTGTCGCCGAAAAGACCGCCGGCAATCACCGCGCCGAACATCAGTTCCGGGCTGATCCCGCTCGCCGCGGCGAGCGGCAGCGCGATCGGCACCATGATGGAGAACGTGCCGTACGACGTGCCTGTCGCGAACGACATGCCGGCGCCCAGTAAGAAAACCAGGGCGGGCAGCGTGCCTTGCGGCAGAAAGTCACCCACGAATCCGGTGATGAAGAGGCCCGTGCCGAGTTGCTGGGTCAGGTCCCCCAGCGACAGGGCGAATACGATCAGGATGCCGACCGGAAAGAACTCCGACATTCCGGCCACGATCCTGTCTTCTATTTCGAGAAAGCCGTACTCGCGCCTCGCCAGCAGTACGAGAGATGTCACCGCAAGGGAGACGGCGACGGCATAGAGCACGGACTTTGACCCGTCGCCCCGCGTGATTTCCCCGCCGCCCGTGACATACAGGCTTGCCAGAACGGTCACAACGAGCGTGATGACGGGCACCGCCATGTACTCGATCCGGCCGGCCTTGCGCCCCGCTTCGGCTTCCCGTTTTTCGTCTCGCTTCAGGAGCGCGGCCGCCGCCTTGTCGAACCGGCGCATGGGACCGATGGTCATTCCCGTAAGCATGACGTAGAGAATCAGGAACAGGCTGATCCAGCTATAGAGCATGTACGGAATCGCCCGCAGCAGAAATCCGAACGGCTCCTCGACTCCCTGCGCCATCAGCAGCCCCATGTAGAACGCGGCCCAACTGTTGATCGGTACCATCGACACGACCGCGATGCCGATGGTGTGGACGAAATAGGCCATGCGCTCCCGCGACAGGCCCAATCGGTCATACAGCGGCGCGACGGTCGTGCCGTTGATGAGGAAGTTGCTCCATCCTTCGAGGAACAGGCTGACCCCGAGAAACCAGGTGGTGCCGAAAGCGGATCGTTTGTTGATCCTGATGCGATGACGCTCGATTTTCGCTGCGAATGACTCGAAACCGTTGGCCTCCTTGATCAGCTTGAGAAGGCCGCCGATCAGAAAGCTGAACAGGATCAGACGGAAATTGCCGGGATCGGTCGCAACGCCAACCATGTGGTCGAGCATCGCAAAGGGCGCGGCCAGGAGGCTGTCGCCATGCAGGACCAGCTGCGCGGAAAAGATGCCGGCAAACAGCGCCGGCAGAACGCGCTTCTTCCAGATGGCGAGTGCGATCGCCAGTACCGGAGGCGCCAGGCTCAGCAGGCCGAATTCGGCAGTCATCGCTGCATGACCTCGATCCGGGGATCAGTTGCTAACCGCGAGGCGGGCCAGCCAGTCGACGAATGCCTTGACGGCTTCGGATCCCGGTCGATTGGGGTTCTCAATGCAGTAGAAGCTCTTCGGGACCTTCACCCTGAGCCCGAATGGCTCCACCAGGCGGCCCTCCCGCAGATCCGATTCCACCAGAACATGATGCCCCATGACCACGCCCTGTCCGGCCGCGGCCGCCGAAAGCGCCATGCTGTACAACGTGAACGACGTCTGGTGCCAGTCCGCCGGTGCGATAACACCGGCCGCATCGAGCCACAGTTTCCAGTCGCTGGCCCAGTACGTGTCCTGCAGGCGCGGAACCCTGAAGATGTCCGTGAATTCGTTGATTCGGTACTTTGTTGCGACGGTCGGCGCCATTACCGGAAAGATCTCGTCCGGGAAGAGCTTGACTGCTTCCAGATCGCCGAAGCGGCCGTCTCCATAGCGCAATGCCAGGTCGAAATTCGAGTCGGCGAGGTCGATTACGGCGGCATCGGCCGATACTTCCACGGAAATGTCCGGGAACTCGTCGCGGAATTTGCCGAGACGGGGCACCAGCCATCGTTCCCCCAGCGCGGGCATTGCCGTCACCCGCAGCGTACTGGCGCGTTTCCGCCTCGATATGTTGGCCGATGCCTCGGCGATCCTGCGAATGGCCGGCGAAACCCTCCTTGCATAGTCCTCGCCGATCGCGGTCAGCTCCACTCCGCGCGGCAGTCGTCTGAACAGCTTTATGCCCAGAAACTTTTCCAGCTCCTTGACCGTCCGGCTGACCGCTCCGGGAGACACGGACAGCGCCTTGGCCGCAACCGCAAAGCTTCCCGTTCGGGCCGCAACCTCGAAGACGCGTACCCAGTCCAGCGGAGGATGTATGTTGGCCATGGAGCGCTGGAATCACCGCGCCTTCAAGCGCAAGACTGCGCCTGGCGTGAGTTATAGTGAAACATCTACAGTCGGACGCAAGCATAATCGATAAATCCATCTCCGGATTGGCCGCCTCCCCGCTGGGGCGGTCGACCGTTACGAACCTGGAAAGCGCCGAGCCCATGAAGACTGAAGCGGTAGAACGTGTGGCGCCCTTCTCGATTGCGCTCGATGAGCTCGTGAACCGCCATCCGCGGATGCGGTTTGCGCGGCTGCCGACGCAGATTCACCGGCTCAATCGCCTCAGCGAGAAACTGGATTGCTCGATTTACTGCAAACGCGACGACCTGACCGGCTTCGGGCTGGGCGGCAACAAGATCCGCAAGCTCGAGTACCTGATCAGGGAAGCGGTCGACGGCGGCGCGGAGGCGATCGTTACCTGCGGCAGCAATCAGTCCAACTGGTGCCGCACGACGGCAGTCACCGCGGCGGCGGCGGATCTCGACGTGCACCTGGTGCTGGGGGGCGGGACGCCCGACGCGCTCACCGGCAACCTCATCCTGAATGCTCGCGTGGGCGCGCACATGCACCACCTGGAAACCGATTCGGACCCGGAACTGGAAGCGGCCAGCGAAGAGCTGACCAAACGCCTGAACGATGACGGGATCAGGGCGCACCGTATCCTGATGGGCGGTTCCAATGGCCTGGGAACACTCGGGTATGCAGACGCTTTTCGCGAGATCCTGAGTTTCGAACGGAATGAGGGCATCGGGTTTTCCAAGATTGTGGTTTCCACCGGGTCGGGCGGCACGCAGGCCGGGTTGGTGGCAGGGCAGGTCCTGTCGGGTTGGCAGGGCACGATCATCGGCATGGCGGCATCGCGCGACACGGACGCCCAGGAGCGCAAGGTTCGCACGGTCTTGCGGCGTTTCGACCGGTTCGCCGGCATGCGGATTGCCCAGAGTCCCCTCGTCACTGACGGCTCCTATGTCGGTGACGGCTATCGGCGGCGTACCGAGGCTTGCGAGGAAGCCATCGACATGTTCGCGAAATCCGAGGGCATATTCCTGGACCAGGTTTACACGGGCAAGGCGGCGGCCGGACTCATCGACTATGCCCGCAACGGCCGTTTCCGCGCCGATGAGAACATTCTGTTCATACACACCGGTGGAACTGTTCAGTTGTTCGAATAGTCGCCCGACACGGCACCGGGAGGTTCGACGATGAAGGTTGTGCACCGTCGCTGCGCCTTGTTGCTCTCTCTGTTCGTGCTGACCGCTCCTGCGCCGGCCAGCGACAGCGTCGCGCAACGCTACGAATCGTCCTCACTCGCGCCGGAGATGCGCGTCGTAATCGACGAGGTGATCGGCGACGCTTCGGTCATATCCCTGTCGGAGTCGTCCCACTTCCTGGAGGAGTTCCACAAATTCGGGGTCGAGGCCTTCAAGTACATGGTGGAGGAGCATGGCGTCCGCCTGTTCGTCCTCGAAACCATGTGGGCCATCGAAGAGAACATCATGGCCTATATCGACTCCGAAGCCACCGAAATTCCCCCGCACCAGGCGCTGTACCTGAACGCATTCGGGTCGGATCAGATGAAGGCACTGCTGCTGTGGATCCGCGCGTGGAATCGTGCTCATCCCGACGACCCGGTGATCGTATCGGGCTATCAGCCTGAACAGCCGGTTACCGATGCCACGGCAATCAAGGCGTTTTTTGCCTCGTCCGCGATCGAAATCCCGACGTGGGCCGCCAATGTTCTCGAAAAATACCCGTTCTTCAACGGAGAACACCGGACCGATCTTGATTCGATCGTGTTTTCCAGTGGCCGGTATCGCGCCGGCGAACTCATCTATACACCGCAGCAGCGCCTGGAGATCATCGATGCCCTGATCGCGATCGAGGACGTTGTTCTCGCCAACCGCACCAGGCTTGTAGCCGAAGTCGGAAACGACGCGATCCGGGAGCTGGAAATGCACGTGCTGAGCCTGCGCACGAGCATTGACACTCTGACTTACGTCATGGACCTCGGCAATACCCTGGCCGACGATGATCCCGAATTCGCCGCCAGACAGAACGAAGCCTCGTCGGCTGCTTACCGCATCGGCGACATGGTTCGCGCAAAGATATTTTTCACCCTTCGCGAGACTCGCCACAGGGATCGACGGGCCGTGATCTGGATGCACAACTGGCACGCAGCCAAGCGCGCCGAAAGGCTGGAGGTCGTCGGCACAGCGGAAGCCGGCGGCATGCAGCTCGGAACGGCGTCGTTCGGATCGCGCGCATTCCGGGTCCTGGGCGACGATTACGTCGTCATCGCCAGTCTGACCCGTTGCGAGACATGCGAGATCGACCGATCGGGCAGTCTGGAAGATGCCTTACACGCCAGGTTCGGCGAGGAGACGGCCATTGTCAACCTGTCCGCGGCCGGCGACCTCGAGGAAACGGTCACAACGCCGGGCACCGCCTATGCCCAGAACCACAATATGCTGTTCCGCAACCTGGTCTTGAGCGAACAGTTCGATGCGGTGGTCTACTTTCCGGGCTCCGGGCTTACGGTGGAACGAAACTGATGCCGACCTGGCCAGGCGACCCTTCGGTGATCCGTGGCAACTGACTTTTCCCGGCTCTTCACACCCTGCGCGATCGTCGACCGACGCAAGCTCGCCGCCAATGTCCACAGGATGCGCAAACGGGTCCGGTCGCTGGGCGTCGACCTTCGTCCGCACGTGAAGACCAGCAAGAGCGCCGATATCGCCAGGATGGCGACCGCGGGATTTACCGGAGGGATCACGGTCTCCACGCTCGCCGAGGCGGATTACTTCGGGCGGGCCGGGTTCGGCGACATCATGTACGCAGTGGGCATCGTGCCGGCCAAGCTGGGCGCCGTTGCCCGGCTGATCGGCTCCGGCATCGACCTCAAGGTGATTCTCGACAGCGCGCAAACGGCCAGGGCCGTCGCCGACTGGGCCGAGCGGCACGGCAAGCGGATCCCGGCGCTGCTTGAAATCGATTCCGATGACCACCGAGCCGGCCTGGAACCGGACTCCCCCGAAGTTCTGCAGGCGGCAGAGATTCTGTCCGACTCGACCGGCGCTGTGTTCCGGGGCGTGATGACGCATGCCGGCGCCTCCTACGACTGCACAAGCACCGAACAGATTGCCCGGATTGCCGAGCGGGAACGGGATTCCGTGGTCCACTGCGCCAAGGCCATACGGGAGGCCGGCATGCGCTGCGAAATCGTCAGCGTCGGCTCCACGCCCACGGCGACGTTTGCGCCGCATCTTGAAGGCGTAACCGAGGTCCGCGCCGGAGTTTACGTGTTTCAGGACCTGTTCCAGGCGGGGCTCGGCGTCTGCCGCCCGGAAGATATCGCACTCACGGTGCTGACTACCGTTATCGGCCAGAAGCGTGCCTTCAACCGGTTGATTACCGACGCGGGCGGCCTGGCCCTGTCCAAGGACCGGGGCACTGCTGTCCAGGCCGTCGATCGGCAGTACGGTCTCGTCTGCGACGCCAAAACCGGGCGGACGATAGACAACCTCGTAGTTTCGGGCGTGCACCAGGAGCACGGCCTGATTTCGACGATCGACGGGGCGCCGTTACCGTTCGACCGCTTCCCCGTGGGCACGCAGTTTCGAATATTGCCGAACCATGCCTGCATGACGGCGGCCGCCCACGATCGATACCACCTGGTTGATGGCGAAACTCCCGAAGTGACCGGAACCTGGCCCCGCCACAACGGCTGGGCCCCCGCCTGATTCCGGTCAGTTTGCTTTGGCCCAGAGGTCGCGGACGGCGAAGATTGGGCGCTCCGGCGACTCGGCGGCGACGAAGTCCTGCACCATCGGCACGTCCGGATAATGAAAGTGGGCACCGCCGCCGAACAGGATGCCGCGCCCGGTTGGGGGAATCGCGTTGGCCCAGATCAGGCTGCGGACCGAGGCGCCGAACGCGGTTTCGCCGTAGCGGAAAAACAGGAACGGCAGGCTGGCGCCCTCTAGTGCAATGACGCGGGCGCCGGCCGCATGGGCCGCCTCGCACAGCTTGAAATAGTAGTTTTCCTCTCCGGTAGTTCTTGGTCCGGCCCGGCCGTTCCAGGCGTCGGCGAAGTACTCGACCAGCACGGCGCGCGCCTCGACGTATTCCGGCGTGCCGGCTGCCGCATCGTTGAAGGCGTCCAGGTCATCCTGCTGATCCAGGTTGAGGGCTTCCATGCCGAGCCAGTCGAAGCCTCCGCCATCGATCACCTTCATCAACGCGTCGGCGTCGGTGGAAATACCGTGGACGGCCTCCGGAAACAGCAGCAGTCCGTCTGCGGAACTCCGATACCGGGACAGGTCCGGATCGATTTCGACGGAGGCGCGCTGGCCGCTGCGCATCGTTTCGTAGGCCTGCATCTCCAGCCCGTAGTCCGGGTTTTCCAGCAGATATGCGCCCGCGCGCCCGATTTCGCGAATCCTGCCAATCAGCGTCTCGACGTTGCCGCGCGCCTGCCGCCAGGTATCGCCGCTGACGACAACGTGGCTGACCGGCGTCGCGAACCCCATGACAACAAGCGAGGAGACCGGATAGAACGTCGCCGTGAAGCCGTCCTCAAATGTCAACGTGACCGAATGTTCGTCCCGGGCGGTCAGCTCCGCAAACCGCGGCACGAAGTCCGCGACGATCTCGTCCCGGGACACGTCGGCTACGGCCTGAACGCCGAAGAAGTCGGTCAGATGCGGGCTTGGTTCCGCGATGGTGGGAGGGAACTCCGGATCCATGAATCCGTCCGGCGCCAGGAAGCGCCCGATCACCGGCGCCACGTCGATATGGTGCTGGTACCGGCCGTCGGACACGGCAAGGTCGTCGCCCCACAGCATGGGAACGGCAAAAGCCCCAATCGCTGTCCATATCATCCGCCGCTTCAGTGATTTCATTCTCATGTTCCCGATTCGAATTCCCGCTGTCCGTCTTGCGCGCGACTATTACCGCGGGCTGGTAGCATTCTACTGAACGCTGCACTTTGACCGGATGACCGGTACCGGCCCCATGCATCGACCCTCGATTACCCTGCACAAAGCCGCATTTCTGTGCGTGCTTCTGCTTGCAGGATCCGCGGCCGGACAGTCTCCGGACGCCGGAAACGCCGGTGTACCGGGCGAACCGGACTACTCGGTCCGGTACGACGTGCTGATCAGCGGAGGGACCATCGTCGACGGCACCGGCGCGCCGTCGTACCGGGCCGATGTGCTGATCGAGGGAGACGGAATTGCCTATGTCGGCCAGCTCGACGGATCGAGAGTCCAGGCGGACCAGCTCCTTGACGCGACAGGCAGGGTGGTCACCCCCGGTTTCATAGACACCCACGCCCACGGCGACCCACTGATATCGGGACTGCAGGAGAGTTTCGTGCTGCAGGGCGTAACCACCAAGGTGGTGGGCCAGGACGGACGTACGCCGGGTTTCCACATGGACATCCGCGCGGGCTACAGGCTGTCCATGGACGAATGGCGAAAGTCCATGGCGTCGCCGGATCCCGCATCGGAACACCCTCGCAGCCTCCTGGAATGGTCGCTGAAGGTGGAGCAGGCGGGCGTTGCGCCGAACATAGCGGCGCTGGTTGGAATCGGTTCCCTGCGCTGGATGACGGGTGTTGGTACGCGGCCCGTTCCGACGCCGGAGCAGCTCGCGATGATGATCGAAGTCCTGGAGGCGGAGATGCAGGCCGGCGCCTTTGGCATCAGCAGCGGCCTCGAATATGTCCCGGAGCGGTATTCGCATACCGACGAGCTGGTTGCCATGGCGAAGGTGGTCGGCGCCAGGGACGGGGTTGTCATGAGCCACATGCGCACCGAGGACGCCGGCGCCATTCTGGGCGCGATCGACGAACTGATCGCCCAGGGACGACATGCGCGCGTAAATGCTTCCCATATCAAGATCGTGGGCGGCCTTACCTGGCAGGAAGGCGTGGAGGTGGTTGATCGGATCCGGGACGCCCGTGCCGAAGGCGTGGACATAACTGCGGACGTGTACCCGTATGTGGCCGGTATGGCGGACATGGCTCTCGTGTATCCGTCATGGGCCAAGCAGCGCAGCGAGTTCGAGGCCGCCGCCGAAAACGACCGCCCGCGGCTCGAACAGGCGCTGTTCGATCGGGTCATGTCGCGGCACGGCCCCGAACGCATCCTGATCGTGAGCGGTGAGTTCAGCGGCAAGACGCTGGCTGAAGCAGCCGAAGCGCTGGCGCTGCCCTTCGTGGACGTGCTGATTGACGTCTTCGGCTTTGGCGGGCCTGGCGCCGCGCACTTCACCCAGAGCCGGGAAACGCACGACGTATTCATAGTCGCCGACCACATCGCGATCGGCACGGATGGATCGCCGTCCACAAGGCACCCGCGGAGCTACGGAACCTATCCGAAGGTCATTGAGGAATACGTGGTCAACGACGCGCGAATGTCGCTGGAAAAAGCGGTGCACAAGATGACCGGGCTGCCTGCCCGAATCACCGGTCTTCGCGACCGCGGCACGGTAGAGGCCGGCAAGAAAGCCGATCTGGTGATTTTCGCGCCCGAGAACGTCAGGGCCAGGGCAACCTGGACCCATTACGACCTGCCTCCCGAGGGATTCGACTTCGTCCTGGTTAACGGCCGCGTCGCGGTCCGGCATGGAGTCCTGAGCGAGCAACCGCACGGCAAGGTGCTGCGCAAGGGCGTGAATTGAGAAATCCTTACGACCGGCGGGCAAGTGACGAATGAGCATTGACCGCAGACGATTTCTTGCCGCTGTCTGCGCCGCCCTCGCGCCTTTGCCTGCTGCGGGAGCGGAATCCCGAGGCACGCTGAGGGAGTTCTACGACCGGTCTTTCCGCGAGCAGCTTCAGGGTGATCCGACCCGGGCCACGCTGCTTCACTTCCCGGCTCCGAACGGGACCGCGCACGACACCTGGACCCTTCGGACCGACCGCTGGTACGACGAACGGGCGCAAATTGCGAAGTCGAATCTTGAGCGACTCAAGAAGTTGTGCGTCGGCGCGGAATGCGGTTCGGACGACGCGCTGCTGTATGCGCTTTCCCAGCGCGAACTGATCGAAGAGGCCCGCTGGAGGCGCCACCACGTGCCGTTCTTCGGAGCGCTCGCGCCCCACGTGTACGCTCCTTCGGTGCTGATGCAGTACCACGAGATCCGTTCTCTCTCCGATGCCCGGGCATACGTCGAAAGAGTGCGGAGCATGGGTGAGTTGCTGCGCGTCGAGGGCGACCGAATGGCCGCCTCCATCGCCGCGGATTGCCCACCGCCCGCATTCAATTTCGCGGACATTGACGCCTCGGCCGTCGAGGCGGCAAAACGGCTTGCCGATAGCGACAAACACCCGGTGGCCCTTGCCTTTACCGCGAAGTGCGACGCCGCGCAACTGCCCGCGAGTGATCGCAACCGGCTGACGCGTACCCTGCAAACCCTGCTGCGCGAGGATTTGGCCCCGGCTGTCGAAAGGTACCGCGATGACTTGCGCCGTGTGTCGCGGGGCCTGTCCGCCAGCAATGGTGTGTGGGCGATGCCGGATGGGGCCGATTTCTACGCTTCGGAAATTCTGAGGCATTGCACCATACCGCTGGATCCCGACGAACTGCATGACTGGGGGCTTGCCGAGACCGCCAGGATCCAGTCCGAGATTGAGCTGGTCGGCAGGGATCTCGGCTACCGGGGCGGGGAAAAATCGTTTCTGCGCCACCTGGCAACCAGCCCTGAGTTCTACTTTGCCGATACCCCGCAGGGCAGGGCGGAATACCTGTCCCAGGCCAGGGAATTTATCGCCGGCATCGCGGCTGCGTCCGAACGGCTGACTTCGCATCGATCCCGCGTGCCTTTGGAAGTCCGGCCCATCGACCCGATTTCGGCCGCAACTTCCGGGCGGGCCTACTACGTCGAACCATCGGCGGACGGCTCCCGTCCGGGCGTTTTCTATCTCAACACGGAGAAAGTGGCGGACGGACCGGCCTACCAGCTCGAAGCGGTCTGCTACCACGAGGCCATACCCGGGCATCACCTGCAGGCTGCCGCCGCCATTGAACTGGGAGACAGGCCGCTGTTCCGGCGCCAGTACTACATCGGGGCGTTCGCGGAAGGCTGGGCGCTCTACGCCGAAAAGTTCCCCAGGGAACTTGGGTTCTACGCCGATCCGATTCAGGACGCCGGCCGCCTGGCGCTGGAGCTGTTTCGGGCCGTGCGCATCGTCGTCGACACCGGGATTCACCGAAAACGATGGAGCTTCAACCGGGCGCTGCGTTTCATGAACGAAAACACCGGCAACGCTCCGGGAGACAACATTTCCGAAGTCAAGCGATACTTCAATTGGCCCGCCCAGGCGCTCACCTACAAGGTCGGGATGCGCCACATCGAAACGCTCCGCGCCCGGGCGCAACAAGCCCTGGGCAAGTCGTTCAATTTGCCGGACTTCCACGCGGCCGTTCTATCGTCAGGCAGCATCACGCTGCCGATGTTGACCGAAATAATCGAGGGATATATCTCGGCAGGCGCGTCTTTGCTACCATGACCGCTTTGGCGGGCACGGACAAGCCCGGCGACAAGTCGGATAGAGCGATGACGGACAACGAACGATCCATCGGCGACCAGTTGCTCGCGGAACTGGGCCACTGCCTGCGCGTCTGCGCCGGCGAGCCCGCGCCGTCAGCCGACAACCCCGCCGGCGACGCGGAGGACGGGATCGAATCCAGCCAGGATCGGGAGCACAGCGCCGGCCTCATGCGCGTCAACCATTCGGGCGAAGTCTCCGCCCAGGCGCTTTACCGAGGCCAGGCCCTGGTCGCCCGCGACCCCGGCCTGAGGCGCAATCTGCTGAGCGCGGCCGACGAGGAAGGCCGCCATCTGAAGTGGTGCGAGGAGCGGATCACCGAGCTGAACGGCCGCCGCAGCCTGCTTACCCCCTTCTGGTATGCCGGTTCCTTCGGCATCGGCGCGCTTGCCGGACTGATGGGCGACCGCTCCAGCCTCGGCTTCCTGGCCGAGACCGAGGCGCAGGTCGAGAATCACCTCGAAGGACATCTTGACGAGCTGCCCGCCGACGACGTGCGCAGCCGCAGGATCCTCGAGCAGATGCGCGCCGACGAGGCCCGCCATGGACGGGATGCGGAAGAAGCCGGCGGCGAACCATTGCCGGAAGTCGCGCGCTCGGCCATGCGCCTGGTTTCCGGCGTCATGACCACCACCGCGCGCTATATCTGAGCGCCGGAGGCAGTGAAATGAAACGCGCCCGCATCGCTCCCTCGATCCTGTCCGCCGACTTCGCCCGCCTGGGCGAGGAGGTCGACGCCGTCCTGGAGGCCGGCGCGGACGTGATCCACTTCGACGTGATGGACCATCACTACGTTCCCAACCTGACCGTGGGGCCGCTGGTCTGCAGCGCCTTGCGCGAGCATGGGATCACGGCGCCGATCGACGTGCATCTCATGGTCAGCCCGGTTGACGCCGTGGCCCGGTCTTTCGCCGAGGCCGGCGCGAGCATCGTGAGCTTCCACCCCGAGGCCAGCGGCCACGTCGATCGCACGATCGGGCTGATCCACGAGCACGGCTGCCGCGCGGGGCTGGCCTTCAATCCCGCCACGCCGCTGAGCTGGCTGGATCACACGCTTCAGGCCATAGACCTGGTGCTGATCATGTCCGTCAATCCGGGCTTCGGCGGCCAGAAATTCATACCCCAGGCCCTTGCCAAGCTTTCCGAGGCCCGCAGCCGCATCGACGCCGGCGGGCGCGACGTGTGGCTGGAAGTGGACGGGGGCGTCAAGGCCGGCAATATCGCGGAGATCGCGGCCGCCGGGGCCGATACCTTCGTGGCCGGTTCGGCGATCTTCGGCGCGGACGATTACGCCGAGGCCATCGGAGAAATGCGCACGGCACTCGGCGAATAGCCTCTCCCGGCGCTTCGATCCCGCTCCTTTGTGTGCCTCCCTCTCGTTGGAGACGCTGTTCGCGCCGGGGCATCGGCGCTCACTGGCTCGGAATCGCTATCCTGCTTTTACGCTCCCACGAGAGGAAGGCACACAAAGGGGCTACCGTCGGCGCATTTCCAGTCCCTTAGCCGTCTCTTTGCTCCCTTCTTCCGGGAGTATTGGAGGCAGGGATGCCGGAGCAAGCTACAGGGACGTATTCATGCGTCTCCCGGAAGAAGGGAGCAAAGAGATGGCGAATCGAAGCGAGCACTAAGAGAAGGCGGGGTTAGCGCATTCCGCGCTGTTCCTTGATCTGTTCGTAGGCCCGGTTGACCTCGCGGGTGCGTTCGCGGGCGCGCTCCATCATCGCTTCGGGCAGTCCGCGCGCCACCAGCTTGTCCGGGTGGTTCTCCTTCATCAGGCGGCGGTAGGCCGTTTTGACCTCCTGGTCGCTGGCGCTGGACGAAACGCCCAGGGCGCGGTAGGCGTCCCCGATCGGCTGCTGCCGTGCCGGACCCGCGCGGCCGTTGCCGCCGGCGAATCCGGCCCGCATGCGCGCCTGCGCTTCGAGTTGGCTGATCTGCCATTGCGAGAGTCCCAGCGCCTGCCCGATACGATCCAGCGCCGCCCGCTCCTCGCCGGTCACGCCGCCGTGGGCGAAGGCCATGAAGAACTGCGTCTGGAGAAAGAACTGCCTGAGCAGCGGCTGACCGCGGCAGGCTTCGTTCATCCGCATCAACTCGCCGTCCAGGTCGAAGTGCGGCTCCTTGCCTTCGTTGAAGCAGTCGATGGCCTCGCGTATCTGGGCCGGGTTCAGCCGCATTCCCTGCATCACCTGGCGCGCGGCCTGGATTTCCTCTTCGGTCACGCGGCCGTCGGCCTTGGCGATATGCCCCATCACGCGGAAGGTGGACGCGAAAAAGACCCGCCGGCGGTTGGCGGTCTCTGCGCCGGAGTAGGTCTGCCACGATCCGCCCAAGCTTCGCGACATGCTGCGGTCCACCATGTGCCCGAGCAGCACTCCCAGAAGCGCTCCGGGCAGACTGCCGAACATGAATCCGAAGATGAACCCGGCGGCTTTTCCTAGAAGAAATACGTACATTGGCCTGGCGTGGGCAGTGTCGCGCTCAGCACACTAGAATACGCCCGAAACGAACGCACAAGGGAGCAGACAGTGACCGTATCGTATACCGAAATTCCGGGTTTGCAGTCCATCGGCAGCGGCAAGGTCCGCGACCTCTACGCGGTGGGCGACGATCGCCTCCTTCTGGTGACCAGCGACCGTATTTCCGCCTTCGACGTGGTGCTGCCCGATCCCATTCCCGGCAAGGGCCGCGTGCTGACGGCGCTGTCGCGGTTCTGGTTCGCCAATACCGGCCAAATCGTGCCGAATGCGCTGCTGCACACGCCCCTGGGCGACGTGATCGACGGCCTCGAACCGGACGCGCTGGAGGAGCTCGAGTCGCGTTCGGTGCTGATGGACAGGGTGCGGGCGCTGCCCGTCGAAGCGGTGGTGCGCGGACACTTGATCGGCTCGGGCTGGAAGGACTACCAGGCCACCGGCGAAGTATGCGGCATCCGCCTGCCGGAGGGCCTTCGCCTTGGCGAGCGACTGCCGGAAGCCATATTCACGCCGGCCACCAAGGCCGAGGCCGGCGAACACGACGAGAACATCGGAATGGCGCAGACCGCAAGCCTGATCGGCGACTCGTTGGCCGAGCAGGTGAGGGACATAGCGCTGGCCCTGTTCCGGTTCGGGACCGAGCATGCCGCCGCGCGCGGCATCATCGTGGCCGATACCAAGTTCGAGTTCGGGATCAACGCGGCCGGGGAACTGGTGCTGATCGATGAAGTGCTGACGCCCGACTCCTCGCGATTCTGGCCGGCTTCCGAGTACCAGGTGGGCGTATCGCCGCCGAGCTACGACAAGCAGTTCGTGCGCGATTACCTGAACTCGGTGGACTGGGACCATGAGCCGCCCGCGCCCCGCCTCCCGGAAAGCGTGATAGCCCGCACCGCCGAGAAATACCAGACCGCCCTCGAACTCCTCACCTCCTGACAGGCCTTCGCCGCCGCCGGCGCGCCGGCAAATCTATAATTGAGGGGGAGCGGAAGTGGCGGAATTGGTAGACGCGCAGGATTTAGGTTCCTGTGGGGTTATCCCCTTGAGAGTTCGAATCTCTCCTTTCGCACCAGTACCCTTCCCCTGAAACGGCGACCAAACCATCCGGCACTATGAATCTCGACAGCGCAAGCTACAAGGTGGAAGACGGCGAGGGACTTCGCCGCGTCATGCACGTGCAGGTTCCCGCGACCGTCCTGCAGCAGGAATTCCTGGCGCGCCTTGGCGCGCTGCGGCGGCGCACGCGGATACGCGGATTTCGGCCCGGCAAGGCGCCGATCAAGCTGATCCGGCAGCGCTACGGCCAGGACGTCTGGAACGAACTGACCCGCGAGACCATCGAGCGGAGTTTCCGCGAGGGCGCGCAGAACCGGAAGCTGCGGGTAGTGGGAGGCGGAGAGGTCAAGACCAGCAAGGCGCGCGAGGGCGCCGATCTCGAATACGAGGCCACCTTCGACGTGCTCCCGGACATCGAGTTCAATCGCCTGGACGAACTCGCTTATGAGGAGCCCCAGGTGGAAATCAGCGAGCGGGACGTGGACCGCACGATAGAGCGCCTGCGCCGGCGCGACGCGCAGTGGGAGGATGTCGACCGGCCGGCGCGTGAAGGCGACCGCATGGTTGCGAATATCCGCGCTTCGCGGCGGCGCCAGACCGTGGACGCCGGAGAGATCAATGAGGCGCCTCTGATGCTGGGCGAAACTCGCCTGATGCCGCAGCTTGAGGAGCGCCTGGTGGGATTGCCCGCTTCCAAGAAGAAGAAGTTCCGCCTGAAGATGCCGCCCGAATACCCGGACGAAACGCTGCGTGGAAAGCGCGTGCTGTACGAAGTCGAAGTCGTGAGTGTGTCCGAGCCTTCGCTGCCGGACCTCGACGAAGAGTTCATCGGAAAACTGGGTGTCGAAAGCGGCGCCATCGACGATTTACGCGCGAACGTGCGCGCGACTCTGGAACGCGAACTGCAATCCGTATGCGAGGAACACAAGCGCCAGGCCCTGTTCGACCAGTTGCTGACCGCAAATCCCGGCCTGACGCCCAGGACGCTGGTGGACCAGGAAGTCGAGCAGGCGCGGGAGGCCATGCGACCGCCGCCGCCTCCTCCGGACCCGGACGGCGAGCAGGAAGCCGAGGAGCCGCCCGAGTTGCCGGAGGAAATGCCCGGAATGCGGGCCGCGGCGGAGCAGCGCGTGCGCCTGCAACTACTCATCAACGAGCTCGCGGCGCGCGAGGAAATTGCGCTGGATGATCAGAGACTGCGCGAGCAATTACAAGTGCTTGCCGCCGGCGCTCCCGAACCCGAGGCGGCGCTCGCGGAGCTGGCGGGCAATCGCGAACTGGTCGGCAACCTGCGTGCGCGGATGCGCGAGGAACAGGTGCTCGAATGGCTGTACGAAAACGCCGCCGTCACGCCGCGCCCGATGGCCTTCGACGAGTTCATGGAACCCATGCCGCCCGTCCTTTCCGGAGGAACTGCCCAATGAATGAAAAAGCATTGAATCTGGTGCCCATGGTCGTGGAGCAGACCGCCCGCGGCGAGCGCGCCTACGACATTTATTCGCGCCTGCTCAAGGAGCGGCTGGTATTCGTCGTGGGCGCCGTGGACGACCACATGGCCAACCTGATCGTGGCCCAGCTGATTTTCCTGGAGTCCGAGAACCCCGGAAAGGACATCAGCCTCTACATCAATTCGCCGGGCGGCCTGGTGAGTTCCGGGCTTTCCATTTACGACACGATGCAGTTCATCAAGCCCGACGTGAGCACGCTGTGCCTCGGGCAGGCCGCCAGCATGGGGGCCCTGTTGCTCGCGGGCGGCGCCAAGGGCAAGCGCTACTGCCTGCCGCATTCGCGCGTCATGATCCATCAGCCCATGGGCAGCTTTCAGGGTCAGGCATCCGACGTGGACATTCATGCGAAGGAAATGCTCAAGACCCGGGAGCGGCTGAACCGGATCCTGGCCGAACATACGGGCCAGCCCTTGAAGCGCATTGCCCGCGACACCGACCGCGACCATTTCATGAGCGGCGAGGAAGCGTGCTCCTACGGGCTCATCGACCGCGTTCTGGCCAGCCGGGACGAGGTGGGCGCGCCGGAAGAAGACGACGCCTAGCGGTTACAATGCCAGCGCGCGCTCAGGCGTGACTGCATCGCACAAAAGCTATGTCCAGCAAAAATAATCGTGGCGGCGGAGGCGAGCGGAAACTCCTCTACTGTTCGTTCTGCGGCAAGAGCCAGCATGAGGTACGCAAGCTCATAGCGGGCCCTTCCGTGTACATCTGCGACGAGTGCGTCGAGTTGTGCATCGACATCATTCGCGAGGAATTCGAAGACCGCGCGGAAAATCAGCCGGTGTCCCTGCCGCTGCCCGCGGGGATCATGAAGTTCCTTAACGAATACGTGATCGGCCAGGACCGGGCCAAGAAGGTGCTGTCGGTGGCGGTCTACAACCACTTCAAGCGCATGCGGTCGCGGCGCAGGGAAAAAGACGCGCCCGACGTGGAGATCGCAAAGAGCAACATCCTGCTGATCGGACCGACCGGCTGCGGCAAGACCCTGCTGGCCGAGACGCTTGCGCGCATTCTCAACGTGCCCTTCACCATCGCCGACGCAACTACGCTGACCGAGGCCGGTTACGTGGGCGAGGACGTCGAGAACATCATCCAGAAGCTGCTTCAGAAGTGCGACTACGATGTCGAGAAGGCCCAGACCGGCATCGTCTACATCGACGAGATCGACAAGATTTCGCGCAAGTCGGACAACCCCTCCATTACCCGCGACGTTTCCGGCGAGGGCGTCCAGCAGGCGCTGCTCAAGCTCATCGAGGGCACCGTGGCCTCGGTGCCGCCGCAGGGCGGGCGCAAGCATCCGCAGCAGGAATTCCTGCAGGTCGACACCTCGAACATCCTGTTCATCTGCGGCGGCGCGTTCGCCGGGCTGGACGCCATCA